>CAMWWJ010000174.1 GCA_947177925.1 uncultured Lachnospiraceae bacterium | reverse complement strand
TTCTTTATTTATATTTTGACCGATGATGAAGAAAATGCTAATTTTTATATGGAATAGAATTCCG
The DNA here is from genome assembly GCA_947177925.1 of uncultured Lachnospiraceae bacterium. Lineage (GTDB taxonomy): Bacteria > Bacillota > Clostridia > Lachnospirales > Lachnospiraceae > RGIG3040. The sequence goes on along the minus strand of CAMWWJ010000174.1, from coordinate 7,014 downwards.
CCTGCTATACTTCCGATTTTTTTCATATTCTTTCTCCATTTGTAAAATAATATAGTCTATTTCTCCCTCATTTGATACGTTGTATCCTCATCAATCAGTTCAAGCATCCTATCCACAATCAGAGGGTCGAACTGTGTTCCTTTTCCCTTTTCTATTTCCTCCCGCACTACACTTTGGGGAAGCACATCCCTGTAGCTGCGTTTTGAGGCCATGGCATCATAAGCATCTGCCACGCCGATGATTCTGGCCGTTTCCGGAATCTCCATGCCCTTTAACTTATCCGGATATCCCTTTCCGTCATATCGTTCATGATGCCACCTTGCTCCTGTTCCAATTTCCGGCATTTCCGATATATTTTCCAGAATTTCCGCTCCAATCATGGGATGTGACTTTATGAACTCATATTCCTCATCTGTCAGCTTCGATGTCTTATTGATGATTCCGTCAGGAATACCTATTTTCCCGATATCATGAAGCAGGCCCATATAATAAATATCTTCCAGCTCTTTCTCCGATTTGCCCATCTTTCTGGCAATTTTTACTGAATATTCCGCAACTCTTGAAGAGTGCCCCTTCGTATATTTATCCTTGGCATCAATGGTTCCTGCCAGCGTCTGTATGATCTGGGAAGACAGCCGTTCCACCTTCTGCCGTCTTTCCTCCGCCTTCCTTGTCTGCTTATCCACCTCACGCTGCAAATCCTTCTGCAGACGGCTCAGCTCCAGAATACGATTGACACGGGAAATCATAATATCTGCAATAAAAGGCTTTGTAATAAAATCCAGAGCCCCTTCCCTAAATCCTTTTACTTCCGTATCCCTGTCATTATCTGCCGTCAGAAAAATCACCGGAATATCCTGATAGCGTTCTTCTGCCCGGATATGCTCCATAACGGCAAAGCCGTCCATTTCCGGCATATGTAAATCCAACAGGATCAGATTCGGAATCTCTTTTTCCAGAAACTCCAAAGCTTCCTTTCCTGATTTCACGCACTCCACATGAAATTGCTCTTCCAGCATCTTCTCCGCAATCCGAAGGTTCATCAAATCATCATCCACTACAAGAATGCTTTCCCTTGCTTCCTGAGGCTGTGAACATGTCTTTTTCTCCTCCTTTGGCTCTTCCACTGCGTTTTGAATCTGCTTAAGCAGCCGGCCATAACAGCCCATCATGTCTTCATGTCCCTTGCGGATATCCTCAATCCGCCCTTCTTTTGCCGCCAGTTCCAATTCCTTTGCCTGATTGGAAAACTCCGTGGCTCCAATGGAAAGGGAGGTACTTTTTAAGGCATGTACCAGAATCCGGTAATTTTCCCAATCCTCCATCCCATAAAACTTCCGAATTTCCTCATATTTACTGTTATCCAGATAGGATTGCAGCATTTCACGGTAAAATTCCTCACTTCCGGCACAATAAGCCAATCCGGATGCCACATCCAAAAAGGACAGTCCCGCCAGGAAAGAAGCTTCTTTTTCTTCTTTTACCAGCTCTTCTATCGGGGGCTGTTCTTCCTTATCCAAAACCAGTTCTGCCGGCAGATATTTCCGGATCATTGCTTCTAACTGCTTGATGCCCACAGGTTTTGACAAATAACCATCAAAACCTGCCTGTTGATAGCTCTCTTTTGCGCCGTACACCGCATTTGCCGTAAGGACGATGATGGGAACGCCCGGACATAGATTTCTGTCCCTGATTTCTTTTAAGGTCTCCATCCCGTCCATAACCGGCATCATATGATCTAAAAATATCATATGATATGTTTCTTGTTCCAACTGCTTTAATGCCTCTTCTCCGTTAGAAGCAGTGTCAATGTGCATTTTCGTATCCCTTAAAATCCCCCGGAACAAATCCAGATTCATCACATTATCATCTACCGCCAGAATCCTTACATCCGGCGCTATGAATTTTTCCTGTACCTTTACCTGCTGCAATGCATAACAGGTAATATCGTCTTTTATGGAGCCAATGGGAGCCGCATTTACAATCTCCTGGCTGATACAAAAGGAAAAGGTGCTTCCCTTTTCATATTCACTTTCAATTTCCAGTCTGCTTCCCATTAGATCAAGGAGTCTGGTCACTATGGAAAGCCCAAGCCCAAGCCCACGGATATTGCGGGTCTTTTGGTTATCAAATCTGGAAAAGCTGTTTGATATCCTTACAATGTCCTCTTCCTTCATGCCAATGCCGCTGTCCTTTACCTGTACCAGCATCTGTCCAAAGCCTTCCTCAGCCTCCTGCCACTTGACAGACAGCTCCACAAAGCCTTCTTTTGTATATTTGACGGCATTGGATATGAGATTATTGAATATCTGCGTAAGCCTCACCACATCGCCGGACAGCTCCTGGGGCAGCTTCTCATCAATATCCAGACGGATCTCCAGATTTTTCTCCTCTCCGCAATATCTTGCATAGACGATCACATCCTGCAAAATCGAGAAAACGGAATAAGGAACCACTTCCAGCTTGATAGTCCCGGCCTCAATATTGGTAAAATCCAGAATATCCTCCACCATGGAAAGCAGCGTCCTTCCCGCTGCCTGCACATTCATGGCATAAGCTACCGTCTGACTTTCTTTGGTCTTTCCCATAATCATTTCATTATTTCCAAGAACCGCATTGATAGGCGTACGGATCTCATGAGACATATTTGACAAAAACTCCGTTTTTGCCTGATTTGCTGCTTCTGCCTCCTCCTTTGCCACCTCTGCCTCTTCTCTTGTCCTTTCCAGCTCCTTCATGGTCTTCATGAGCTTCTGGTAATCCGGTGTCTCTAAAGAAAAGAACATGATCACCATTGCAAGAGTAGCCGTAAAAATACTTAAAAGCACATCCGGAAAAACAAGCAATTGCAAAACAGGTCCTAAAACTGCCAGAATCAGAAAACTGCCAATGGAAACCTTCTGCTTTTTATCAAATGCTTTCTGATTGCGTAAAAACACTGCCGCCGCATACAAAACAAAATAAACCGGTACAGCATACACGATTAGATAAAGGATGCCATGCCTGTATTCACCTTCCCCGCTAAAGGAAAAGATTATGCCGCTGAACAAATTAATGAACAAAGCGGATATAAAGCCAATCCATATGATTTTATTCAGTATATTATCCCCAAGCGTGCCCTTTTTGCCGGAGGAACCACAGAATACCACATAATTCACGAACTTATATAAAAAAGCTGCATCCACACCAAAATATATAGTATTCATCAGCATATTGAGCCATATAGGAACAGTCATTGCATAACTGATTGTAACAGCCGTGATAACATCCATGATATCTGCAAGCAGAATCAGCAGCAACAGTTTCCGAAACTCCCGATACCCCTTTGAGTGCTCTTCATACTGAATCCGCAGGTAAATGTATAAAATCGCCATATAAATGGCGGCAGCCACTTCAAAATTAACGTTATATAATAGCCCCATCACTTCCTCCATCCCGTTTTTTACTGGCCGATTACCTTCTCTACCCGCTCGAGCAGTTCCTGTGGCAGAAAGGGTTTCTTTACATAACCGGCTGCTCCCAGCTTCTGGGCATTTTCCATATCCTCTAACTCTGTAGAAGCCGTCAGGAACATAACGGGAATCTGTAAGAACCTTTCCTCTTGCCTGATTTGTTCAAGAGTCTGCATCCCATTCATTCCGGGCATCTCAATATCCAAAAGTACCAGATCCACCAGCTGGTTTTTCAACACTTCCAGACATTCCATGCCGGAACTCGCTTTCAGAACCTGATACTGCTGCTGTTTCAATATAAATTCTGCCATCCTTACATTCATTGCATCATCGTCTACTACCAGAATATGTTTGCTCATGTTTTCTTTTCTCTCCTTATCTGTGTCGATTCGTATTGCGGGCGGCGTTCCATGTTCATAAATCTGTCATTTCCTGCCGAATTCCCGCATATGATTACTTTTCATTTTAACAGAATGGGTAAAAAAAGAGAACTAGCCAAAAGGCTAGTCATGATTGTTTATTCTAATCATTTCATTTTTCAAACTCTTTTAACTGCTTCATGAAAAGTCCCGTATTTTCTTCCACATCCCCATGAAACACCGCTGACCCTGCCACCACAACATCGGCACCGGCCTCTAACACTTCCCGCACATTTTCTTTCTTGATGCCGCCGTCAACGGAAATAACCGCCTCCAGCTTTCTTTCATCCACCAGCTTCCTAAGCTGTGCGATCTTCTCTGTGCTTCCTTCTATGTATTTCTGGCCTCCAAAGCCCGGATTCACAGACATGACCAAGATCAGATCCACAAGCTCAAGGTATGGCTCGATTGCAGAAATCGGTGTGGCCGGATTTAAAGAAATTCCTACCTTTTTATCATATTTTCTTATTTTTTCAATCGTCTCTTTCACACAGTCGCAGGCTTCCACATGAAAGGTGATGATATCCGCACCAGCCTTTACAAATTCTTCAATATACCGGTAAGGCCTGTCTATCATCAGATGTACGTCGAACACCCGGTCCGTACAGGGACGAATGGATTGGATTACCGGCATCCCAAAGGAAATGGACGGAACAAATATGCCGTCCATCACATCAATGTGAATATACTGGGCACCGGCTTTTTCCACTGCCTGAATCTGCTCGCCAAGCCTTGAAAAATCTGCCGACAAAATGGAAGGGGCTAAAATCAACATACTAATATCTCCTCTTTTCTTTACACTGCTCATAAAACATTACATAGTCATCATATCGTACCCGGCTGATCATTCCCTCTGCCAAAGCATTCTTCACTGCGCAATCCGGTTCGTGAATGTGGGCACAGCCCTGAAACCTGCATTTTGGCTCATACTTTAGAAATTCCGGAAAATACTCTTTTATCTCTTCTTTTTCCATAAAATCCACAGACAGGGAGCTAAATCCCGGTGTATCCATAATATAGCCCCCATCTTCCAGAGCAATCAGTTCTGAATGGCGGGTTGTGTGCCTTCCCCGTTCAATTTTTTTGCTGATATCTCCGGTTTCCATGGTCACATCCTGCTGGATGCTGTTAATCAGGGATGATTTTCCTACGCCGCTGGGACCTGCCACGGTAGTAGTCTTATCCCGCAAAATATCCTTTATCGTTTCAATCCCTTTTTCTTCCCTGGCACTGGCAAAGAAAACGGAATAATCAGTTCCTATAAATATGCTCCTGATTGCTTCTACCTGTTCTTTCGATGCAATATCCGCTTTATTGAAGCATATGACACACGGCACCTTTTGTCTTTCCATCATCACAAGAAAGCTATTGAGCAGATGGAAATTAGGCTCCGGCTTTACCACAGAAAAGATTACCATCGCCTGATCCACATTGGAGACTGCCGGACGTACCAACTGGTTTTTTCTTGGCAGAATGGATACGATATTGCCTGTTCTGGCACTTTCATCCAACACCTGTACGTCTGCATCATCTCCTACTAAAGGCTTCATGCCCATCTTCCGGAAAAGTCCCTTTGCTTTGCATTCATATACGCCCTTACCGGGCAGATGGACATAATAGAAGCCGCCGATTCCTTTTATGATCTTTCCCTGCATACATTACTCCTGAGTAAAGGTAATAGCCTGTTCCGGTGTGGTAACCACCTCAGTACCTCCCGGTTCAACTTCATATCCTTCATCGTCATATTCGGGTTCTTTATCTCTAGTAAAGGTAAAGCTGATAGTGCCACTGTTTACCTTAAAACCTGTTTCATTTACCGCACAGGGGAATGTACTCGTTGCAAAGGTACGAATATCCCCGTTGCTTGCCTTAATCGTAACAGTAACGCTTCCTGTTGTATATCCGGTGGGCGCCTGAAGTGTCGCAACATATTTATAAGTCAATTCTTTTACTCCAAGGCTCAAAGTAATGTCCACAACGGTTCCTTCTGACACTGTAAGTCCCGGATTGTAGCTCTGAGTCACTACACAGCCCACCGATACTGTATCACTGTGAGTTTCGGAAACTGTACCACATTTCAGCTTGTATTCCTCCAGCTTTGCTTTTGCGGCGCTTTCCGTCATTCCCCTAAGGTCGGGTACCGTAGTTTCTTTAACAGCTTTTCCCTGACTGATAACCAACGTAACACTGGACCCCTTTGCAGCTTTAGAACCTGCTAACGGCTCCTGGGATATGACTCTGTCTTTTTCCACCGTATCATTATTGGCATAATCTCTTACAACTTTAAAGCCTTTTTCCTCTAACGCCTTTGCTGCCAGATCCGCCTCCATACCGGTTACATCATCCACTTCAATGCCTTCCGTTCCGCTGCTGACAACCAGGTCGATGGTCGTATATTTATCTACTTTTTCACCTTCGTTGACACCCTGGGAAATAACCGTATTTTCCTCATATTCATCAGATTCCTGTGTAGTCACCCTTGTTCCCAGCCCCATATCATTCAATTCTTTTTTGGCCGTTTCCAAATCCTTTCCTACCACATTGATCATAACTACCTGATTATCTTCCTGTGTCTGATCTTCCGTGTTTTCCTTATTTTCCGAGCCGGTTCCTGTTTTAAAGATATCCAGGGCATTTGCCACCAGTGCAAGGGCGATGACGCCTATGATAACCGCCGCAACAATGGCAAGGACAGTGGTGATCCGTTCCATTTTAGGATCCAGATCGTCATCCTCATACTCCTCCTCGCCCTCTTCTTCCTCATCCTCTTCTTCCGGCTCTTCTATCTTGCGAACAGGATTCTTCCTTACCGGTCTTGACACCGGATCCTGCTCTACCTCACCGATAATGTTGATTCCTGCAATGGTGCCGGTTCTATCTTTGATTTCACTGATATCCGCCTCTGTAATCACTCTGGTGGCCCCGCCCATTTCCACGGGAATAATCTTTACAAAATCTTCATCCGGAGCGATAAGGGAATGCTTTAAGTCTTCAATCAGCTCGCCCATGGACTGATAACGCCTGTCCGGACTTTTCTGGGTAGCCTTAAAAATAATCTGCTCCACGCTCACCGGAATTTCCGATACGAATTCCCTTGGTGAAGGCATATCTTCCTGAATATGTTTAATTGCAATGGCTACTGT
>CAMWWJ010000173.1 GCA_947177925.1 uncultured Lachnospiraceae bacterium | reverse complement strand
AAATTGATGGGTATAGTAACCTTGCGATTGCCGAAATGTTAGATGGGGCGGGCATCCTTTCGCCAATGGAATATAAGAAAATGCAGGGGGAGAAATTTCAGACAGGTTTTGTAACAGGGGTTAAGGCAAAGTGGTCGGCTGTTGCTGTAAAAAGGATTTTGACAAATGAGAGTTATATTGGAACGTTGGTGCAGGGAAAAGAGGAAAAAGTAAATTATAAAGTAAAAAAATCCATAAGGAAGCCGGAAGAGGAATGGACGAAAGTTCAGAAAGCGCATGAAGCGATTGTTTCAAAAGAAGATTTTGAAATTGTGCAGGATTTGTTAAGGATAGACACACGTGCAGGAAGTGGCGAAAAAAAGGCGCATATTTATTCTGGGCTGTTATTTTGCGGGGACTGCATGGAGCCGATGGTGCGCCGGATAAATAAGTATCGGGGGAAGGAGAAAGTTTCTTTTATCTGTTCCACAAAAAACAGAGGGGGAAGCTGCAGCAGGCATAAGATTTCCGAGGAAGATTTAAGGAACCTTGTATTGACAGGCTTAAAACAGCAGATATCGCTGTTTTTGGATAAAAGCAGGGTTTTGCGGGAATTGGAGCAGATGGAGATAAACTTTGAGGAAGTGGTAGCTTTTGATAAGGAGATTGAAAGGCTGCACAGCGAACAGGACAAATATCTGGCTCTTAGGGCGGGTCTTTATGAGGATTTAAAGAAACAGATTATCACAGAAGAAGATTTTAAGAATTTCAGGGAAATATATGAAAAACGTTATCAGGAGCTTCAGCAGGCAATCACCAGTCAGGAAGAAACAATAAAGAGCCTTTTTAAGTCGGGGGTCACAGCCGGAATCAATTTGGAGCGCATGAAAACTGTCATGCAAATTACAGACATTGACAGGGCGACGCTTGTTTCCTTTGTGAAACGTATCCTTGTGTATGAGGATAAACGTGTATATTTAGAATTAAGATATAAGGAATTGTTTTCAAAAGCACTTATGCTTGCGGATTATGCCGTGGTAAAGGGGCAGCATTCCAGAGGGGAGGCGGTCTAAATGGCAAGAACCTCTAAGAAAAATCAGGCAGCTATTTGTGGGGCGGTAAAAAAACAGCCTACAAAGATTTATTCTGTTGGTATTTATGCAAGGCTTTCTGTGGATGCAGATGAAAGAAAAAATGAATCCATTGAAACACAGGTAGAGATTGCAAAAGAATTTATCGGCAGGCAGAAGGACATGACACTATATGACAGATATACAGATATAGGCAAAACCGGGACTAACTTTGAAAGGGAAGGTTTTGAACGTATGATGCGTGACGTGAGGATGCGGAAAATTGACTGCATCGTAGTAAAGGATTTGTCACGGTTTGGCAGAAACCACATTGAAACGGGAAATTATATTGAAAAGATATTTCCTTTTATGGGAGTGCGTTTTATAGCAGTTACAGATAATTTTGACAGCATGAATGTATCCGGGCAGAATGAAACGTTAAGTGTGAACCTTAAGAATCTGGTAAATGAAATGTATGCGAAGGATATTTCGGTGAAAGTGAAATCCAGCAGAAAAGCAAAATGGGAGCAGGGCAGCTATACGGGCGGCGTACCTCCCTATGGATATAGGGCAGAATGGATAGGGGATAAGAAATGCTTGTTTGTTGAAAAAACTACAGCAGATATTGTAAAAAAGATATTTGATTTATTTTTATCAGGAAGCAATATGAAAGAGATTGTCCTATGGCTTTATGAAAATAAGGTTACAAGACCCACGCAATACCATAAGACGGGGCAGGTTTATTGTCAGGAGGAAGATAGGCTTGAACAGTGGTCAAGCGGAACTGTTAAAATGATTTTAACAAATCCGGCATATATGGGCTGTCTTGTTCAGGGACGGACTTGTGGAAAAGATTATATGATGCGTGACAGGCATGATATTGATTCCGGGGACTGGTCCGTAAAAGAGCATACCCATGAGGCAATTATCAGTGAGGAGTTATTTTTCAAAGCTGCCGGGAAGTTTGAAAAATCCTCTGTATATTGTAATAAAAAAGGATTTTCCAAAACAGTCCCTTTGGAAGAGGATATATTTGACGGGGTACTTTTTTGCGGTGACTGTGGCTCAAAAATGAAGCGGGTCTCGGCTGTCAAAGAATTTAGCTCAAAAGATAAAATAAGAACGTACAGCTATCATTGCCCGAAGTCCGACAGAATAGATAAATTTAAGTGCGTGGGGAAGAACATAACTTTATATTCACTTACTGACATAGTAAAAGAAGCAATCCGGCAGGAATTTTCCTTGTCAGTCATGCGTCCGAAGGAACTTGTGGAGAGTAATAACCGTGAAGCAGAGGCACTGAAGCGGGAGTGGAGCAGGCAGCTTGAAGAATTTGAAAAAAGGATTCGGGAAATAACAAAGAATGGGAGTGAGCAATATTTAAAATACCGGATGGGCGAGATGGATGAAGCTGGTTTTAAACATGTAAAGGAAGAGAACGATAAGAAAGCGGAAGCCATCCAAAAGAAAAGAGCTGCTATTGCAGAGAGGCTAAGTGCAATCGATGCAGAGACTGTTAGGAAGAATCACTTTTTACGTGCCTTGGTAAAGGGCAATGAGAAGAGTGGATTGACGGCGGAAGTGGTCCGGACATTGATTCACAGGATAGAAGTGTATACTGATTACAGGGTGAAGGTAATCTTTGCTTTTAAAAGAAATGAAATCCCGTTAGGAAAGGGGGACGTTTAAGATGAAAAAGTATCAGATTGCAATGTATATCCGGTTATCCAAAGAAGATGATAAAGTGAAAGAAGAGAGTAACAGTATTACGATGCAGAGGCTTCTTTTGCAAAAATATATTGCGGATAATTTTGCAGACTATGAGCTGACGGAGTTTTGTGACGATGGCTATACAGGAACAAATTTTGAACGTCCGGGAATGCAGGAGATGTTGGAACGGATAAAAAGCAGTGAAATAAACTGTGTTGTAGTAAAGGATTTTTCCAGATTTGCAAGGGATTACATTGAACTTGGCTCTTACCTTGAACAGATATTTCCATTCATGGGTGTACGTTTCATTTCGGTAAATGACAGCTATGACAGCAGTAACTATCAGGGAAGCATTGCTGACATAGATGTGAACTTTAAGAACCTGCTGTATGATTTATATAGTAAGGATTTATCGGAAAAAGTGCGTTCATCCCTTTCAATAAGGAAGGAAAAGGGACAGTATGTAAGTGCTAACAGTCCATTTGGATATGAAAAAGACCCAAAGGACAGACATGCTTTGTTAGTTGCAGAGGATGAAGCAGAGATTGTAAGGCAGATATTCTCTTTAACTGTGGAAGGGCACACATCCATAGAGATAGCAAGGATGTTCAATGAAACAGGGGTAAAAACACCGATTGAATTTAAAATAGCAAAAGGAAAGACGAGCAGGATTCCCAAGGGGGAACGGTTCTTATGGAGTGGCAGCACAATCTGCCAGATATTAAGGAATGAAATATATATCGGGAATGTGGTGCAGAAAAAGTATACGAAAGATTTTGTCGGTGGCAGGAACCGCTTAAATCCGCAAGAAGATTGGCTGATTACTTATAATCACCATGAACCTATCATTGACAAGGTGGTTTTTGACAAAGTGCAGGAGGGGCGGGGAAAAAAAAGACCCCTACAGCATACTCCCACGCATTTGCTTGTTGGAAAGCTGGTGTGTGGCTGCTGTAAAAAAAATCTGCGCTACCGGGCAGGGCTGAATCCATATTTTTCCTGTTACCATCGTTATTCAAATACAATGGAGCATTGCGTACAGAAAGTAAACGCTATGTTTTTGGAACAGTATATTCTTTTTATGCTGCAAGGTAAATTGCAGGAAAATGGAGAACTGGAAAAGCTCCATATGGAGGAGATGCACAAGTTAGACAAGGCAATCAGGGAAGGAAAAGCGAAAAGGCAGGTTTTGGCGGCTAAGATAGAAAAATTGAAACAACATCATTTTGAAAATTATCAAAATTATGCTAATGGTACGATAAACAGTTTTCAATCTGATGAATCCGTGTTAAAATCAGTACAGAAAGAGTTAGAAAGCTTGAATGATAGTTTGCGGGAGTTGGAAACAGCTTATTGTGATGTGAAATGTGATCAGAATAAACAGTATGTTGGAAGCCAGTTTGCAGTTCTGTCAGAAGAGATGATAGAGCATTATATTGATAAAATTGAGGTTTACGATGAACAGCACATAGAAATCCAGTGGAAGGAAAATGTAAGGGCATCCTGTGTTTGCTAATTGTATTTGCACTTATTTAACTTGGAAAGCGGTATTTTAGGCAGTAACTGAACAGCAGGTATTTGTTTGAACCCCAAAAAGCGGTAAAAACCTTGAAAAAAGCCAAAAAATATGACGGCAGCTACTTGACAGGAGAGGGAATCCGATACGATCTGGATGTATTTCGAAGAAGTGATGGAAGCAGCCGTATACTGGCCATCTGGGATCAGACCATACAGACAGGAACACCGCCTGAAGGTTTTGAATATGGAAGTGAATATACAAATGACATGATTAATCAGGCACTTTCCAGTGAAAGACCCAGGGAAATTGTTCCTTCCAATGACTTTATAGGGCATGGGACAAAAATGGCAAGTGTAGCTGCCGGAAGCATATTAGGGGCCGGAGTCTCTTTTCGGGGAGCAGCGCCGGATGCCCAGATTGTAATGGTAAAATGCAAGGAGGCAAAGCCCTACTTAAAAGAATATTATAAGATTCCGGAAGAAGCTGTTTGTTTTCAGGAAACGGATATTTTATGCGGTTTAAAGTATTTGGATAATTTTGCAAGGATATTTAAAAGACCTGTCATTATCTGTCTTGGACTCGGAACCAACTCTGGTGACCATATGGGAAATTCTATCCTGTCTAATTATTTGAACCGTCTGGCAAACAGAAGAAGCCGGGGAGTGGTAGTGTGCGGCGGAAATGAGGGCAATGCGGCAAGCCATTATGAGGGTGCCGTTACTGTCACAAGCGGACGTAACTGGCAGGATGTAGAAGTCCGGGTTGGAGAAAATGAGGAAGGCTTTTTGCTGGAACTATGGGGGGATATTCCAAATCTGTTTACTGTATCCATACGGAGCCCCAGCGGGGAAGAGACAAGAGAAGCGGTGTATACGGCAGGTCAGTCATTGACATTTTCCTTTGTCTATAGTGAAAGCAGGGTTCAGGTGGAGTATGTGCTGGTGGAACAAAGTTCAGGGGAAGAATTAGTTTCCATGAGATTTACAAAGCCTATATCCGGTATTTGGACCATTCGTGTTTATGCGAGAGGGGAAAACGGTAACAGCACTTTTAATATGTGGCTTCCCATATGTCCGTTTCTTCGCAGCGATACTTATTTCCTTCAGTCCAATCCGAATGCTACCATAACGGCGCCGGGTTATGCCGAAAATGTAATAACGGTTACCAATTATAACAGCAGTAATAATAGCTTTTATTACAAAAGCGGCAGGGGTTTTGGAAGAAGAGGAAGCCTTAAGCCGGATCTGGCAGCTCCGGGGGTAAATATATCTACCGCCCTGGGGCCGGATACTGGCTCCAGCCTGTCGGCTGCCATTATGGCAGGTGCCATGGCAGATTTTTACCAGTGGGCAATCGTGGAAGAACATGACACTATTGTCAATACCCAGACTGCCAGAAATTATTTTATACGGGGAGCCATAAGGGAAAATGACTTGGAATACCCAAATACAGAGTGGGGATTTGGGCGTTTGAGCTTGTCAGGGGTGTTTGAAGCATTGGCAAGGACATAGTTGACATTTTTGTCGGAACAGCTTATGGTTAAAGGGATGAGAAAGGAGAACAGCCTTGATATACATGATTATGATTGGAATTATATTTCTGCTTGAATGGTTTATAAAAAATATGGCAGAAGCATGGGGAAAAGAAAAAGAACAAAAGGATATATGGAGAGGAAAGCTCTACCTGACGAAATACCATAATGAAGGTGCCTTTTTGAATCTGGGAGAGAAGAAAAGAAAACTGATGGCTGTCATTTCTGTACTTCTGACTGTGTTTTGCCTGATACTATTTTTACTTTCCCTTTTTCAAAAAGGAAACGGTCTTTTAAAAGCGGGATTGAGCCTGTTATTGGGCGGAGCCTTTAGCAATACCTATGACCGGATGAAACGGAAATATGTGGTGGATTATTTTGGATTTCGGTTTAAATGTCTTCCGGGGCTTTCTAAGGTAGTGTTTAATCTGTCGGATTTCTTTATTTTAGTGGGGGCGATGCTTGGGGCTGTAGGGTGGATAAAACTATGATGAACATTTTTTTATGTGCTAAGTCGTGTTGAAAATTATTTTTATGACATAGTTAAGCTACGGTACTTACAAAATGGGAAGGCAATTGTTTTATTATGAAAAATAAAAAAGAAGAAAAGCTTACATTGGCAAGAAAAAAATATAGCAGAGTATTATTGATTACCATAATTCTTTTTGCTTTAGTAATTGTAATAGGTAAAATTTATGAAATTATTACAGATAATAATGGAAAATTTGCGGGAAACGAAGCAGAAATTGAAGTAGAGGAACGAGAAACTGAGAAGAAACCAGTGGAAGCAGTTTTAAAGGAAGATAAGCACTTTAAAATAATAGATATGGGGGAGTCTGAATATTATTATGCAATATATAATGCAGAAGGAAAAATTGTAAAAGATGGAGAATGTTTTCGGGTATCACCTTCAATAACATATATAGATGCGAATACGATTCAGGTATTAGTTAGTGCTGGAACAGATACCTATTGTTGCATTTACTATGATATTTTAGGTGACAGGGTTTCGGAGATATATGAAAGTCCGGTAACAGCGAAATATAATAAGATTGCATATTTGGATTGGAGGAAAGGCGGAATAACTGCTCTTATTGTAAAAGAGATGTTTGACGAGAATGGTTATTATGAAGAGTTTCTCCTGGATTTCACACAAATGGTCTCTCCTGTTACATATGCTGAATTTTTGGATGAAAATACCTTATATATTTCATATTATTTTGGTGGTTCATATGAAGAAAAGAAAACTCAGGTGTTGGAATTGCGCGATAGGATAGATAAGAATTGAAGCTAACAGAAATATTGATATAAAGA
>CAMWWJ010000172.1 GCA_947177925.1 uncultured Lachnospiraceae bacterium | reverse complement strand
GCCCCAGGTAAAGCCATGGGCTGTAAAAAGCTGATAGCACAAATCATCATAATCAATCTTATAAGGAAAATCAGCACTTCTGTCCCCATAAGGCTCGCTGCCGGGAGGGGAAATCCGTTCTACTCCGTTTGGATAAGTCACATAGGGGTTATAAAAAGGATTGATGTCCACGGCAAGCCCCAAAGCATGTTTAGATAAGTTATTTGTTCCTCCTACTACCCGGAAGTTAAAACAGGAGGTGTTATTATCCAGACAGGATAAATCGTCATCTGCATCGTATTCATCCACCAGACGGATTTTATCGATGGGATATTGATTCTCATAAAGCTCTTTAAAAATCTCGGCAAGGTCTTTGGCAATCCCCCTATTGCATATTAGCTCTCCGGTCTGAGTTTTCCCCTGAAAATCTACATACAGCACACCCACATAATTCAATTCCTCATAAGGCACCGTACAATTTTCCTTATAAGACAACCCATAAATTCGTTCTTTCACATCTTCCGTAATAGGCTGATAAAAAAAGCCATCCGAAACTGTTACCCGTTCTGGACTTTCCATAACCAGCGATTTTGCCTCTTCCTCTAAAGTCTGAATAATCTGTTTTGTTTCCTTTCCTGTATAAATCGTTAGTTCCTCCCCTGTTTTTAATGCTATGGCAATATATGAAGGAATGGATGCTTTCATGCCTGAAAGGTCTAAGGAAGCAGCGGGTGTAGGAAGAGGGCTGTGAAAAAGGAAACATGTCATTCCTATGCAGCTTATGAGCAACAATATAAGAAAAATAGATAACTTACGTTTTTTCATAGTTTGTCTCCTTTTACATTGGAAGTATTTTTTAGAATCAGCAGAGCATAACCAATAGAAACAACAGTTAATAGAATTGTAACAAGCAGATTGAATTTTTGTGTTGCTTCTTTGGCAAATACACTGAGAGAATTAATTGCGCTATGCGTAACAATGCAGGGAATAAGACTTTTTCCTTTGTAAAAAATAATGGTAAAAAGAAATCCGATTGCGCAGGCATAGCAAAGCTGACACAATGTGGAAAACAATTCTGCTCCGTTTAGCAGATTGACAATATGTCCTATTCCAAAGGTTATACTGGAAATAAGGATGGCTTTCTTTGTGCTTTCCCTTTTGCATAATGCTTTGAAAAGAAAACCTCTGAAAATAATTTCCTCAATAAAGCCAACACAAAGCATACTGATGATGTACAGCACTGTCTCCATAACAGAAAGTCTGAATGTAATGCCGCCCCATAGGTTTGTACTGGAAATGAACACAAGCGGAAGAAAATACAAGTACCTGCCGGCATTTCCCTGAAAGGAACAAATGCCATATTCTACAATGAAATGATTCTTTGTTATCCAGTAAAAAAGCAATAAAGCAAAAACAATAGTCAGCAGAGCAGTAATCAGTTTTGCAGTGCCTAGTGACAGGGAAATGCTATCGGCTATGCTAAATGTGACAACATACAGGATAATCCAAAACAGGGAAAACCAAAGCTCATTTTTCTTAAATAATGTGTTCATTTTAATTCCTCCTTAAAAGCATATACAGCCCCTACATAAGCGCGATACAAATGGGAAGCAATCACGTCTTCTTCATATTCTAATGTATTATTGGCAAACATGCTTGCATATCCGTGGACAAACAGAAAAAGGGATAAAAAAATTTCTTTCGCCTGTTCAGAACCTGTTCCTGTTACAGACTGCAATACTGTTAAGAAAGGTTTCAATTCTTCTGCATCTATGAGAGTCTGCAGATTTTTTTCTGAAAATCCATTAGATTGAAAGAGAAAGCGGAACAGATATTTTTCTGTAGCAGCAAACCGAATATAGCTTAATCCGATCTCTCTCATAGGATTGCTGCTATTTTCCGGAATATTTGTTATATAAGCCGTATGAAACAAATCTGCTTTCTCATAAACTGCCTTTTTGATCTGCTCAATCTTTGAAAAATGATACATAACAGGCTGCGTGGAACAGTTCAGCTTTTGTGCAACAGTCCTTGCGTTAATATGCTCAGCCCCCCTTTCCCTTGCTACCTCAAAAGCAGCGTCCACAATCATATCCTTCGTAATTTTCGCACTTGGCGGCATATTCATCACCTCATGAAATATAATAAATGTTATATAACAATAATTATATTTATTAAAAGAATCTATGTCAATAAAAAAATAAAAGAAATTATCCAGTATCCATTAAGAAGCCACAGGAGGCCTTTCGATACCCAGTAGGAGGAGGCATGGCATATAGTCGTCTTCTGGGCCTTGGCAAAGTCGTCAGCACTTACGCACCGCACTTTGATGCGTTAGTACTGCTACGTCTTTGCAGAGCGAAAGCGTGCCCATAAGACGACTATATGCCATGCCTCCTCCTACGTCCCTTTATCAAACAATCTCCCTTACTATCTTGTATTTCTCCCCACAATCTAGTAAAATGTAGAACATAAGCAAATTGTAAACCATGTTAAAAAACAGGTTGTCAATTAACCGCAAAAAATGAAAACACAAACAGGAAAATCAAATCGGAAAAGCAAAAATGGAACTTATTCAAACGGAAAATCTGGTATTTGAATATATAAGACGGGATGAAGAGGGCAATGTAGAAGGCATTACAAAAGCAGTGGACAACGTAAGCCTGCAAGTAAAGCAAGGGGACTTTATTGCCGTATTAGGACATAACGGTTCGGGAAAATCTACCTTTGCAAAGCATTTGAATGCGATTCTAATGCCTACAGAGGGGACTGTTTATGTAGACGGCAAAGACACCCGGGAGAAAGAAGCGCTGTGGGATATCCGAAAGACTGCAGGCATGGTATTTCAAAACCCGGACAATCAGATTATTGGCCAGGTGGTGGAAGAGGATGTGGGGTTCGGTCCTGAAAATATGGGAGTGCCCACAAAGGAAATCTGGGAAAGGGTGGAAGAAAGCCTGAAGGCAGTGGGGATGTATGCCTATCGCAAGCACTCCCCCAATAAGCTGTCGGGAGGACAGAAGCAGAGGGTTTCTATTGCAGGCGTGCTTGCCATGCACCCAAAATGCATTGTATTGGATGAACCTACCGCCATGTTAGATCCAAATGGACGAAAGGAAGTCATACGGGCGGTAAGAGCCTTGAACCAGGCAGAGAATATTACTGTCATTCTCATAACCCACTATATGGAAGAAGTGATTCATGCGGATAAAGTCATTGTTATGGATCAGGGGCAGGTTGCCATGGAAGGAACCCCAAAGGAAATTTTCAGTCAGGTGGAAAGATTAAAGGAACTCAGGCTGGATGTTCCCCAGGTAACGCTTTTAGCCCACGAGCTTAGGAAAAGCGGAATCAATCTGCCAAAGGGGATTTTGACTACAGAAGAGTTTGTAGAGGAACTGCAAAAAATCGCATTGCAGATACTATAAATTAGCAATGACTAACTAAATGGGAGAATGCCATGTCAATAATCGTAAATCATGTAAGCTGTGTCTTCGATGAAGATAGCAATATGCCCACAAAGGCGCTAAAGGATATCAATCTTGTAATCAATGAGGGAGAATTTATCGGACTTATCGGTCATACCGGCTCTGGGAAATCCACTTTGGTGCAGCATCTAAACGGATTGATCAAGGCAACAGAGGGCGCTGTTTATTTTAATGGAGAAGATATTTACGATAAGGATTTTGATAAGAAAAAGCTAAGAAGCAAGGTTGGGCTTGTGTTTCAGTATCCGGAGCATCAGTTGTTTGAAATTGATGTTTTTTCCGATGTATGCTTTGGTCCTAAAAATCTGGGACTTTCCCAAAAGGAAATAGAGCTTCGGGCATATAAGGCATTGAAACAGGTGGGGATTTCAGATGAATATTTTTATCAGTCTCCCTTTGCTTTGTCGGGCGGGCAGAAAAGACGGGTTGCCATAGCAGGGGTGCTTGCCATGGAGCCTGAGGTGCTGATTCTGGATGAGCCTACCGCCGGACTTGATCCAAAGGGCAGGGATGAAATACTGACTATGATTAAGAAGCTGCAGACGGAAATGGGAATAACAGTTATACTGGTTTCCCACAGTATGGAGGATGTAGCAGAATATGTGGACCGTATTGTTGTGATGAATCAGGGAGAAATCCTGTATGATGCAGAACCGAAAGAGGTATTTGGTCATTACAGGGAATTGGAGGCAATCGGGCTGGCAGCCCCGGCAGTCACTTATATTATGGAAAAATGCAGGGAAGCAGGATTTCCTGTAGATACAAAAGCCACAACTGTTTTAGAAGCAAAAAATGAGATTTGGAAAATATTTCATAAATAGGAAAATAAAATTGAAGTAATCATATTTGGGTAAAGGTACAGACATGTTAAGAGACATTACATTAGGACAATATTATCAGACAGATTCCGTAATCCACCGTATGGATCCAAGAATAAAGCTTATAGGGACCATAATATATATGATTTCCTTGTTTCTATACAAAAATATTACGGTCTATCTGCTTGCATTTCTTTTTTTGATAATCGTTATAAGGATTTCTAAAGTACCCTTTCGTTTTATGATCAGGGGGTTAAAAACAGTTATGTTTTTGTTGCTGATCACGTCAGTATTCAATCTGTTTTTAACAAAGGGAGAGCCTCTTGTTTCCATATGGAAGCTGACGATTACAAAGGAAGGGCTTGCTAATGCTGTTTATATTGTTATCAGGCTTGCTTTTTTAATTATTGGTTCTTCCCTGATGACATTGACTACTATGCCCAACCAGCTTACGGATGGATTGGAAAAGCTTATGCGGCCTTTAAAGTTTTTTAAGGTTCCGGTGCATGAGGTGGCAATGATGATGTCCATAGCCCTTCGTTTTATTCCTATTTTAATGGAAGAAACAGATAAGATCATGAAGGCGCTAATGGCCAGGGGAGCGGATTTTGAAGGCGGAAAGCTATTGGATAAGGCAAAAGCTATGGTTCCTCTTTTAGTGCCTTTAGTCATATCTGCATTCCGCAGGGCAAATGACCTTGCCATGGCAATGGAAGCAAGATGCTATCAGGGAGGAGAAGGGCGGACCAAGATGAAGCCGCTTCAGTATAAACGGATTGATTATATGGCATATGGGGTGCTTGCTTTGTATCTGCTGGCAGTTATTCTGCTTGGCAGGTTATACCCTTTGAGCCTGATTTCATAAGGAAGATTAAGTGGAAGAAATAAACCATAAAGGAATAGACAGATGAAGCGTATTATGCTTACCGTTGCTTATGACGGTACAAATTACTGCGGGTGGCAGATACAGCCAAACGGCAATACCATTGAGGCCGAATTAAATAAACATTTATCGGAGCTTTTAAAGGAAGAAATTCAAGTAAGCGGTGCCAGCAGAACCGATACAGGGGTTCATGCACTTTGTAATCTGGCAGTATTTGATACGAATGCCAGAATGCCGGGAGAAAAAGTATCCTATGCCCTGAATCAGAGACTGCCGGAGGATATCCGAATCCGGGATTCAAGAGAGGTGGCGCCTGATTTTCATCCAAGGTTTATAAAAACCAAAAAAACATATGAATATAAGATTTTTAACAGCCGGTTTCCCAATCCTGTGGAACGGCTTTATTCTCATTTTACTTATGTGCCTCTGGATGTGGAAAGAATGAAACAGGCAGCGGCATTTCTTGTGGGCGAACATGATTTTAAAAGCTTTTGTGCAAAAGGAGCACAGGTAGAAACAACGGTACGGACTATTTATGAATGTACGGTGGAAAAAAGGGAACATATGATTTCCATCAGAATAAGCGGCAGCGGTTTCCTTTATAATATGGTCAGAATCATTGCCGGAACTTTAATGGAAGTAGGCATGGGAAAACGGGCACCAGAGGAAATTCCCTGTATATTGGAAAAGAAGGAGCGTGGGGCAGCAGGACCAACGGCGCCGGCAAGAGGGCTGACTTTGATTCGTTATGAATTTCTAGAAACAGAAGAGTAACAGAAAAATAGTCAAAATGACTAAAAATGGACGGAAATGGAAGAAAAATGGTTGACACACGGGGATGCGTATAATATAATATTTCACAGTGGCGACCCGAGAGAACGTTAAGCCAAAGCCCCGGTAAAGCGGTAATTGGGTTCCAAAGCAACAGCCCTTTTGATTCCGATTAGCCCCGGAGAAGGGATAACAATTAGAAGAAGTCAATGGACTTGATTTTTGGAGGTAACAGGATGAAAACATTTATGGCTAGTCCAGCTACAATTGATAGAAAATGGTATGTAGTAGATGCTGAAGGTCAGACACTTGGCCGTTTAGCTTCCGAGGTTGCTAAAGTTTTAAGAGGTAAGAATAAACCAATCTTTACACCTCACATTGATACAGGTGATAATGTCATCGTAATCAATGCAGAAAAGATTCAGGTAACAGGTAAGAAATTAGATCAGAAGATTTATTATCATCACTCTGATTATGTAGGCGGAATGAAAGAGACTACATTAAAAGAGAAATTGGCAAAGAAACCGGAACAGGTTATCGAACTTGCTGTAAAAGGTATGCTTCCAAAAGGACCTTTAGGAAGACAAATGTTTAAGAAACTTCACGTATACGCAGGACCAGAGCACAAACACGAAGCTCAGAAGCCTGAAGTATTAACATTTTAATTAAAGGAACTGAAAGGAGAGAATTAAAATGGCTAAAGCAGCAGCAAAATTCCACGGAACTGGAAGAAGAAAAAAATCTATCGCAAGAGTATATTTAGTACCTGGTAAAGGTGACATTGTTGTAAATAAAAGAACACTGGATGACTATTTCGGACTGGAAACATTAAAGGTTATCGTTCGTCAGCCTCTTGTAGCTACAGAAACAGTAGACAAGTTTGATATTTTAGTAAACGTACACGGCGGCGGATATACAGGTCAGGCAGGTGCCATCAGACACGGTATCGCAAGAGCATTGCTTCAGGTTGATGGAGATTACAGACCAGTATTAAAGAAAGCAGGTTATCTGACAAGAGATCCACGTATGAAAGAGAGAAAGAAATACGGTCTCAAGGCAGCAAGACGTGCACCACAGTTCTCCAAGAGATAATCAAAGCCCAAAACGGCAAAAGACAGTTATACCCCGGAAATGCAGTATTTCCGGGGTTTTTCTTTATATTATAGGAAATTCCTCCTGCTGGAAGAATACTGAATTAAAATAGCCCGC
>CAMWWJ010000171.1 GCA_947177925.1 uncultured Lachnospiraceae bacterium | reverse complement strand
ATTATATTGAGGGTATAGGCTATTTCACGAAAGCGATTTGTTCTTCAATTAAGCATATGAACGAAGAAAAAAATAAGCGTAGGGAATACCAATATTTAAAAAGTGATCAGATTGAACAGGTGGGAGACTCTCTGATTTATTATTATTTAGCTTGTTTAACAAGAGCTACGGCTATATCTTGGGGACAAGATATCAGACAAATTATAGAAAAAAGTATTACAGCAGTTTTAAACATTAAAGAGTACAAGAAATACCATTACTTATATACAATAAAATATATAAATCAGACACGAAGAGAATACTGTAATGCAAGAATGGTAAACAAGAACTTGTTACCTGTTAGTATTGAAGACTGTATGTCAGCGTTTAAAACTAACGATTTAATGAGTAGTGGGAATATGTTTTCTTTAAAGGATTACTTAGAATCAGACTTAACGTGTAGATTTAGCAAGAAAAATCAGAAATTTACACCTTACATACAAAGTCCATTTGATATTTTATATAGTGTATTGATAGCTCAAATTAGAGATGGAAAGGAGGAATTATTTTCGGATAAAAAGTGTGTTGAAATATTATGTAAAAGATATGCAGCAAATTTCGGTAAACCTCATGGAAAATACATTAGTTCGTATATTGCTGGAGATTTTTATGATGGTGAAAATTATACTTTGAAAGTCGAAAACAATAAACGGCATAAGAATCTAAAGGTAAGAATCGCCGTTGCTAATGTAAAAATGAAAGAAAGTGATATTGAGGATATATTTAAAGGCAATAGACGAGATATGTCTGACAGGTGTAGAGAAATAGGAGGAATTTTGAATGAAGCTATACGACATAAATCAGATATGCTAATCTTTCCGGAAGCATACATTCCATTAGAGTATTTAAAAATACTACAGGAGAAAGCTGCGAAACATAATATGGTGATTATAGGGGGAATTGAGCATATAAAGCATGAAAAAATAGTATATAATCTCACTACCACAATTCTGCCAATAAAAAATAAGTATATGTCATATTCAGTTCCATTTTTTCATCAAAAACTCTATTTTTCGCCACATGAACTAAATATGACAAATAAACATGGCTGTAGACCGGCAAAAGGACAGAAACATACACTGTTTAATTGGAGCAAAATATATTTTACCACATATTGTTGTTATGAATTAACTTCAATACGTTTAAGGCATGTATTTCAGGGAATGACAGATATTGTTTTTGGAGTAGAATGGAATAAGGATACACATTATTTTGGAAATATCATGGAGGCTTTAAGTAGGGATATATATTGCTATTGTGTACAATCTAACATGTCGGAATATGGAGATAGCAGAATTATACAACCAACGAAGAAAGATTATATGAATATTTTAAGAGTAAAGGGAGGAATTAATGCCTCAGTATTGATAGGCGAAATTGATATAGAGGAGTTACGAAAGCACCAAAAGAATAAGATTATAGGTTCTAGTAAAGATGTGTATAAACCATTACCTGCGGGATGGGATTTATCAAAACCTAATATGAAAACCTTATAACATTAACGGGTGGAAAAATAAAGTGTTTATACTGCAAGCGGGATTGCTTACTTCTTTAACCAAGAGAAACATATGGAGGAGCATGACATGAGTTTCTGTGGCGAGCAGTTTTTTTGGCTAGATAGGCTGCCGGCGGATTTGGAGTTGATTCAAAAAATAAAAAATTCATAAGATACGGGCATTTTCACAAATAAAATGCAGATGTTACTGGAAAGAACCGACGGAGAAATAAAAAAGAAAATAGAGAAGCAGATAAATATAGCGTGTTATGGGGAAATCGGGGAAAACAACATCGCATATGAGCTAAAGAACAGCGGCATGGATATGTATATTCTGCACGACATTTACTTGGAGATAAATGGATTGTCGGCACAGATTGATTACATTGTGATAACGCGGTAGCATAATTATATAATTGAATGTAAAAATCTGATTGGCAACATTGAAGTGGACAATTTGGGCGCTTTTATCAGGACATATGAGCTTTCGGGCAGATGGGTTAAGGAGGGCATTTATTCTCCGATTACGCAAAATCAAAGACATATGTAGGTTTTGAAGGAGGTCAGACTGAGTGCAAAGGGTATTTTTGTGAGCAAAATGTTGTTCGAGAAGTATTTTACAAAAACCTATAAGCCAATTGTGGTGCTGACAAATCCGAAAACATGCATTAACTATAAATATGCGAAAAAAGAAATAAAGGAACAAATTATTCGGGCAGACCAGTTGATTGCGTACATAAAAGGGCAGGATGCGGAGTCAGCGGCGAAATCAGCAAATATGAGAGTGGACGAAATGTCTCGCCTTGCGCAGTTTTATCTTTCCAAAGATAATCCCATGCGCTCAGACTATGCGAGGAAGTATGAAGAAATGGCGGGCGAGGCGGCAATGAGTATGCAGATGGAAGAGAAGGTAATGAGGCAGCAGGTTCCTGCTCCCACTGTTTCTGTAAAAGAGAACGTTCCCTCAAATGATGGCAGAGAAGAGATTATACGTAGGCTGAAAGCGTTTCGGCTTGAACAAAGCCGTCAGGAAAAAATAAAGCCCTATTACATTTTCAATGATGCACAAATGGTAGACTTAATTGAAAAATCACCGCGGACAAAGGAAGAGCTTTTAGAAATTTCAGGTTTTGGAAATGTAAAGGTAGAAAAATACGGCGGTAAAATACTGGAAATGTTACACAAATAATGGTATTTTGGATATTCTTTGAATGTTAATTATGATGTTGCTGATGAAATCAGGCTTCTGTGGGTAAAACTTCGGAAACTCAAGCAAAGAAATAATTGACAAGAGATATTAAGTGCGCTAAAATAAAATTGTATTCGAGAAAATTATATCAGCGCGTAGTTGGTGGTCATATTATAATGTATTAGTCTTATATAGATTAGATTATACGATATTACGTTCTATGTATTTTCCCGATACATAGAACTTTTTTGTTTTTCGAAAGGGAGATATGGATGAAAGAATTTCTAGAAAACTTCAGTAAAATGATAGATTACGGCTTTCTAGGTGTTTACAGAAGACAAAAAATGTCTGAGGAAAATGTAGAGACTAGATTTGTACCAGCATTGGCAAAAGCATGTGGAATAGGAGCACTTTTAAATTTGAAATATGAATTATTCAAAGATGGAAAACGAATTTTACCTGAAACAGAATTTCAAATATTCAAGATGTTTGAACTCCCGCTTGAAGCAATTATCGATGATTTGCCGGAAAAGTATAGAGATGCTGTTGTAGAAAGTACCAGTTATTATGATGTAGAAGCACTTCTTGAAGGTACTGGAAACGGAAAAGTTATTATAACCGAAGAGGGATATATTATGCTGGCAGAAAGTAAGTTACATGCTTCAAAAGATGAGATGGATCAGATAAGCGAATATAACGGACAACTTATTTATGAAGAACTCTGTAAAGGCGATTATGTTAAAAACAGACATTTTTTAGAACGTGAAGAGAATGTGTATATTCCGGAAAATGCGATTACACAAAGTGAGGAGCAGGCTAAGCTGATAAAAGCATATCCGGAATTGTTCAGAATGTGTTATGTCAAGAATACAAGAACAAGTTTATATCGTTGTAAACGCTGCGGAATGGTGTTGCGTGAAAATAGAATAGGAGTATTTTCTTGCGTTTCAAAAAAGTGTAATGCACAGCTTGATAAAAAGATAGAAATTGAAATGCATGGTCTAGGATGGGTGATGAGTGATATTGTGGCACGAAATATTTATTACCCAGGACGATTAGAACAAGAAATAAAAGAAATATTGGAAGCTGGTAAAGAAATAGGAACTGTGGAGCAGTATACGCTTTGGCCTGGAAAATATGAAGGAATATATGATACTTGGGATTTCAAAGTACAAATGAATAATGGACGTACATTATTAGTTGATGCAAAGGATGTCGAACATCCACATTGGATTATAAATGATACAAGAGAGTATCTTGAAGGGGCAGAATTTATATATATTGTACCTGATGATAAAACTAAAATATATTTGAATCAGATAAATGACCATGCAAGTTGCGCAGGTAAAGTACAATGTCTTAGGGTGAAAGAATTAAAAAAGTTGATTGGAGTGAAGTAGATGATGAGAGATATAAAGGATATTAAAAAAATTGTGGATGAGAGCATGGAACTTACCCTTGATTCGATAAAGTTTATAGAATTAGAAATTTTATTTCGGCTAGCAGAAAGAATTGGTATGCTGAATGATACAGATAAATTATACACAATACTTTCGCGTGGTGACGTGGTATATGAAAGAATTTTTTCTAATGACAATTTTTTAATTGCGAATGCAAAGGTTATATTAAAAACGATGAGTCATGCGAAGGTTTATCATGATGCAGTTAAGGAATATGAAATGCAAAATAATCGTGCAAATGCGATGTATATTATTGATGAGAATTGTTTGAAGAGAAATTCGGATATTCCGCTTGTATATGAGAATAGAATTGCTGATTATGATGCACTTTTAAATGGAGCAAAAGCGGAAACTAAAAGTAATAAAGAAAGAGCAAATTCTAGAGATATATATTTGGTTAAAACAAGCACTGGGAACGATGTACGTATAAAGTATGAGCAACTGAAAATAAAGAATGATATTTATGAAATGAAACATCGTAAAACTGGAGCAATGGTGACTTCGATGGAAGAAATAATGCAGGCTGCAGATAAATTGGATGTGATAGAAGGAACGAATTATAGAAGAAAGACTTTAGAAGATAATATTTATGAAGTTTCTACCGGTAAAAAAATTAAGGCACAAGAATACAAAATCGATGGTGTAGTGAATATGGCTGGACAAGTTGCTGCCGGAAAATCTACATTTGCAGATGCATTAAGTGTTTCGCTTATGGATAGTGGGTACAGGATAGTTATGGTACTTGCAACTGTAGATGCTGTGATAAAAAAAGCAGAGTTATTAAAGAAATTAGATTACGAGGTGTGTACTTTAATTGGAAATTATGGAAGAGGTAGACATATTGATAATCAAATGCGTGGTATGGATTATTTACCAGAGTATGTTTCAGAAACCCTGCAGCAACCGTGCTTGCTAAATGCGATAATTAGTGAAAGTGCTGAAATTATTAAATATGGACAGGAACCTTGTGTATCTCTAAAAAATGCAATGAATAATGTTTCAAAAAAGACATATGTGTGTCAATATTTTGATATATGTCCAAGAACTTTGAATGATAGAAAAATGAAGAGTGCAGATATTGTTATTACTACGTTGGAAGGATTATGCTATTGTACGTTTGGTGTTGAAAAGGAAAACTTTTTACAATATGCGATTACAAATTTTGACCTTGTTATCATGGATGAAGTTGATAGTGTTGTATGTTCGTTAGATAATGTATTTGCGCCTATGTTAGCAGTAAATGATTATTTAACAAAAAATAGTGGGTATCGTTTTGAGTATAAGAACAGTGGACTAAAAAATAAAAGGGAGAGTAATAAGGATGAACAGGAAGTTATATTAAAGTTAGATAAATTTGAGTATCTGATGATATCCATTAGTTCTGAAATAAGTGCGTATAAAACAGGTTGGAGCGAAAGTGATTTAAAGAGTTTTTCTGCGATGTCACTGCTTAATAAATTGGATCCAAATTCAAAAACGAGGAGGGGTATTCCGATAATTATTTGGAATGTATTTTATGGATTGTTAAAGCCACAGTCAATTAAAAAAGGCGATATTAAAGAAGTTGAGTTGTTGAATATTGCAGAGACTGGAGAAATATCCATTTCGTATATGATACAAAAAATAGCTGAGATTGTTGGTTATGGAACGGAAGTTGAGCCGGAAAAAATAGAATCAAAAATTGCAGAAATAAAAGCGGTGCTTGAAACATTGGAAGCAGGCATCTTAAAGAAACTGTTATTTATATTAAAAGTAATAGCTTTTGAACAGTTATATAGAGAACTTTCTGGTTTGGTAGAAAGTATGTCAGATGTTCCGATCGAACTTAGAGAAATATTAAATAGAAATCTTCGTACTCAACAGAAGTTTATGCCTAATGCGCCTGTTGGAAATACTCTTGCAATTGAAGTTAGAGATGACGAAATGTATATAAAAAAGCAATTTGCGCTTGGACGTGCGTTGGCGTTAAGAATGCCATATCTTGTACTAGATAATAATGGAAAAGCATTAGGGGCAAATACACTATTAATGTCTGGAACAGGGTATATGCCTGGTTCTGAAAGATACCACATAGGAGATAAAGTAGATTATGTGATTGAAGCAGAACAAGCAAAACGGGATTATATTGCTAATACCAGAATAATAAATTTAAAGAGTACTACATGTGTTTCGGGAACGAAACCAGAATTGAAAAACCAAAATTTAAAAAATCTGATAGAAGAAAATGAGAAGAAGATTATTAAGTGTGCAAAACGGGATGAAAAGCTTCTTCTGATTGTAAATAGTTATGAACAGTGCAAGGTGGCATATAAGGCTGTCGAAAAAATATTAAGAAAACATGAATCAGATTATGAAGTGTGGTATTTAAAGTCTGACAGTGGTGAGTTGGAAGGAAACAATTTTGATAATGGTTTGCAAAGGAGGGATATCACAAGTTTTAATGAAGGGATTTTAATAGCACCAGCGTGCGTTATTGAAAGAGGATATAATATTGTGGATATATCCGGTAATGCATGGTTTGATACTGTGATGTTTTTGGTCAGACCTATGGTGGATCCGAGTGATTATAATGTTTATGTTCAAAGAGTAAACGGCTATATTATGAATCATTATACGGAATTGAATTATAGGAATAGAATTGATGTAATGGATCAAATGAGAAAAGAGGCATTTGAACGATACGCTAAGTTGAATGGTACGAAGGGTAGTTTGTCGGATTTGCCGGAGGAGATGAAGACAGATGCGATTGCGTCGCTATTTGTGGTAATTGAGCAGGTTTTTGGGCGTCTCTGTAGGTTGGGGAGTAATCTGAAAGAAAAGTATCCAACAATTTACTGGGTGGATGGAGCATTCAATGCTTCTGAGGATGGAAAATTTGATACACTTAAAGAGTTAGAAAAATATTTAGAAAATTTAATGGAACATAGCCATAATCCCTTGGTTGCAAAGACGCTATATGAACCTTTTTACCAAGCATTGAAA
>CAMWWJ010000170.1 GCA_947177925.1 uncultured Lachnospiraceae bacterium | reverse complement strand
ACCGTATACCTTGCATAAAAATTCTTTTCCGTAATAATTCCTTTTTCGATATATTCGTCTAGTTTATTTTCCATCAAATGATAATTTGTTATTTGTGCTTCTGCCAGTTCTTTCATATACTGATATTCCTGATGTGCACTATTTCCAAAATAAATCAATGCATATAGAGACAAAACGAAAACAGCACAAAGGTAAACACGTTTATCTTTTTTCCATAATTTTATAAATTTCTTCATATCTGTCCCTTCTTTCCCGGTAAAATATTATCAATCTTCCTTACCACAACTCATAGTATATATAGTCCCAAACATTTACAAGGATGCTCCACATTTTTCCTATTGCGCAAAGATACAAACAAAATGCCACAGCTAATGCCAGAAACTCCTTTTTTAAAATCAGTTTTGTAACCTGCACTACAATAAAAAACATAATTGTAACTATCATGGCAAGCAATATTTCTTTTTTCAGCAAAGGTTCAAAATCCATGACACGCACTAAATAGACAAACATAGACGGCAGAAAAACAAGTATTCCAAAAAAACTATGAAATGTAACCATATGCATTTGCTTGATAGGCAGCGTCCTTATAAAATTTCTTGCAGGTTCATTATTCTTGCTATAGTTCTTTAAAAATTCCAGCGCAAGGACATAAAGTGTAAATAACGGATATGGTGAAGCAGATAAATAGTCTTTATAACGCTTCAATACATTGCATACTGCTATGGTTAGAAAAATATATGCAATCATAAAAAGAATATAAAAATACTTTTCATGCTTCCACAGCTTCCTGTAATATCTCATACGTCTCCCTCCTTACTGGAATAAACAAACAACTCTTCCAAAGAAATGGGAATTTCCTCTACCAGGGATGCACCCTGTCCCTTTAAATATGCTTCAAAATCTTTTTCACCGTGTTTGGTTACGATAGTATAAATGCTTCCTACACTGTTGATTTCAATGACCTGTTGATGGTTTCTAATCTCTTTCGGGAGACCCTTCTCAAATACTGTCTGCCATTTCGTATAAGTATTCTTCACATCATCAAGGGTATTCTGCATGATGACCCGGCCTTTCTTTAACAAGGTTACCGTATCACAGATCCGTTCCAGGCCTTCCAGATTGTGGGAAGAAATCAATACCCCGATATTTTTTTCTTCCACTTCAGAAACCAATATGTCAAACAGCTCTTTTTTGCCGATTACATCCAGCCCGCTGGTAGGCTCATCTAAAATCAGATAATCCGGATTCTGTGCAAGGCTCAACATAAAGGCAAGGCGCATCTTTTGTCCTTTTGACAGATTGCTTATCAGCTTCTTTTCATCCAGCTTGAAGGTCTGGTTCAATATGTAAAACCGTTCTACGGAAAAGTCGTCATAAAAGTCCTTGAACAGCTTTACGATTCCTTTTACGCTATAGCATCTGATATATTCATTTACATCTGCCACATAGCCCAGCTTTTCTTTTGCCACGGGATTGTCGTAGACAGGGGCTTCATCTAACAAAATTTCTCCTCCATCCGTTTTATATATGCCCATGATGCATTTTATGAGCGTGGTTTTTCCGGCACTGTTTTCCCCGATCAGCCCATGGATTTCCCCTTTTTGTATATGTATATTTATATCTTCCAATACTTTGTTCTTATGAAAATTCTTGTTGACTCCTTTGATTTCCAACATGTCGATTCCTCCTTTTGGCGCTTCTATTCCTGTTTATGATTTCATTAAATTTTCTCTTATTGGGTAATCTGATTCTTTCTGTCAGCTTTACAAGCCTTCATAAAGCCTTCCCACCAGCTTCAATGTATCCTCCTTGGAATATCCCAACAGCTTTAATTCCACCAGCTGGCTCCTTACAGTATTTTCTATCTTTTCCAACTGCACCTTATCCATATGTGATCCTGTCTTTTCTGCAATAAAGGTGCCCTTACCAGGAATCGTCTGAATCACTCCCTGTCTTTCAAGCTCCTGGTAAGCCTTTGCTACCGTATTAGGAGTAACTCCGATCTCCAATGCCATTTTCCGCACAGAAGGAATGAAATCGCCCGGCTTTAGATATTCTTTCATTACATGAAATTTTATCTGCTCTACGATTTGCTCGTAAATGGGCTGTCCGCTCTGATAAGAAAGTGTAATCATGCTTTTTCTCCTTTCTTTTAATGCGTATCAACTGTACCGCTACTTATGATACAGTTATACTATAGTGTTTGATGGTTGTCAAGAGGGGAATCACCCTTTCCTTATCATTGCATTGCAAAAAGACCCTCCAATACCCACAATCTAATGGGCATCGGAGAGTCCCTTATGTCTCTTGTAGCACTGGACTATGTTCACACTTCTTATCCTCATCCATCCAGTACTTTTAAATTTCTATTTTCTCTTTTGTTCTACATACTTCTTCAACGCTTCCGGCTCCTTTGGCTGATGCAAATGCCAAAGGGAAGCCTCCCCTGCGCTTGCTGCAGCAACCTTAGTGGTTACATCAACAATAAATCTTCCTACTTGATTCATTTTCTGCATACTATCATGCTCCTCCTTTTTACAACAGAAATAAGGGCCAGCACATCAACCAGAAACACCATATAAGTTAACATAAGTCCCGCCTGGAATTCTATCAAAAAGCACACTCCTGATAACATAGCATAAAAAATGGATAAACAAAACCCATACTTCCTTGCCTTTTTCTTTTGCAACACAGTTAAAGGCTTGTTTTCATTTTCAACAGGCATAAAAAAGTACCATACCAAAAAGTGCAAAAAAAAGATAATAGCCATACTTACCCAGTTAAAATCCTTTACAGTAGTATGATATAACCATAGCAACATACCATAACACAGCACCAAAGAAAGAGTGCATGCAAAATAGCTTCCTGCATGATAGCCGCCTGTCTGCTTCCTTAATACCGAAAAGCCTGCCAAAAATACAATGCTTTCCATCCATCCATTGCCCAGAAATCCTATCAGAAGCACAAATCCTATGTTTAGCAAAGTTGCCAATATAATTTCCATACCATACTGGCAGATTTCCAACTGCTCTTCTTTTACCCTTGCAGCTATATGAAAGTGCTTTAAGAGAAATCTGGCTGTTTGTTTTATCATGCCCTATTTCCTCTTTCATAAAAAATAAGGGCTGAAACCGGAAGTTAATGGCGGAAGAAAGACTTACCCAGTTAAAATCCTTTACAGTAGTATGATATAACCATAGCAACATACCATAACACAGCACCAAAGAAAGAGTGCATGCAAAATAGCTTCCTGCATGATAGCCGCCTGTCTGCTTCCTTAATACCGAAAAGCCTGCCAAAAATACAATGCTTTCCATCCATCCATTGCCCAGAAATCCTATCAGAAGCACAAATCCTATGTTTAGCAAAGTTGCCAATATAATTTCCATACCATACTGGCAGATTTCCAACTGCTCTTCTTTTACCCTTGCAGCTATATGAAAGTGCTTTAAGAGAAATCTGGCTGTTTGTTTTATCATGCCCTATTTCCTCTTTCATAAAAAATAAGGGCTGAAACCGGAAGTTAATGGCGGAAGAAAGACTGTTACATCTTTCAAGATTTTATGTTTCAGCCCCATGGAACAGTTCCAAATTGATATACATCAATTGGTACTGTATTCATGCTATACCATTTTTACTTTTTATGCAAGGCTTCTGGGAAGTTTGGTAAATTTTAGGGAAGTTTGGTATTATTTTTCGAAATATAGTATAAGATTGATGCAAAATTTCCCCTTTTCTTCCCAAATATCCATGTGTCCCTCATATTTCTTCATAATTTTCTTAATTGTTTTCATGCCGTATCCGTGAGTGCTTTTATCACTTTTGGTGGTGCTCAATTCCTTATTTTTGGTCAGTACGGATTCTTTTATGGAATTTTTTATTTCAATAAAGATTTTATCCGCATCCTGGTTCATGGCCAGTTCAATCGTCTTCTTTCCGTCTACTTTCTCACAAGCCTCCTCCGCATTATCCATCAAGGTTCCCAAAAGATTGCACAAATCCATTTCGTCCACTCCCGAGAACTTCTCCGGCAGATTTATTGTAACATCTATCTTTTGTTCTCTTGCATAGCTGATTTTCCGATTCAATATGGCATTGACATATTCATTATCTATGTAAATAAGATTTTCCCTGTTTTCTATGGATTCAATGGATTTCAGCAGATATTCCTCCATCAATCCATATTTTTCCTGTATCAGCAAATTTTCCAGCACACTATAATGCTGCTTCATATCATGACGCAGCATTTTCATTTCATCATACTTCTGCTTTACCGCTTTTACATATTTTTTTTGGAATTCTGCCTGCCCCTTTAGCAGCAGATTTTCTGTTTCTATCCTTCTTTTCCTTGCCAGATCATTTAGCATCTTAAGGCAGATAACATTTAAAACTATTAACGTAGCGCAAGCACATAAAAGCCTGACGTGGTTAATCTCCTCCATCTCCTGGGACGTGACAGTCTCGGTAATGCAAAAAAACGCAAACACAGAAAGCAAAAATATAAGTGCAAATATTCTTCCTTCATTTCTATTTAAAGGATTCCACTTCTTTTTTATTACATCAGCAATTACCTTTAAACAGACTGCCAGCAAGATCTGTGTCAGAATCAGGGCAAAAAACCGTTCCGGGCAGATTGCATATGCCAGTTTCGCTCCATCTATATCCGTTACCAGACAAGTCAGAAGAATAATGATTGTAGACACGAAAACCATAACCAGTTCCTCTAACATGGCAATGGGAAGCATTACATACCATTTTCCTTCCAACAGCAAAATGCTATAAATTCCTATCAAAATACCAAATCCTATTATTCCCATTCCTTCAAATCCGATAAAATAATTTGACAAAATGAGTACAGTAGAATGCACTACTGTGCCAATTGCTTTTGTAACACCAGGTCTTCTCTTCCAATATTTCACACCATATATATCAGTTATACAATTTATTAGAATAAAAGCCTGAATCACATTTATCAGATTTTCATAACCAATCCAAATCCATTCCATTATTTCATACTCCTTAAATATTCCATAAAAGCAGTTATTACAGTTTTTTTATGGTTTCTGCTTATGGAATAGGCATATCCACCCTTTAAAACTACTTCTCCTTCTTTCTCCCGAATCCTGCCCACATAGCTTAGATTGACCAGTGCTCTGTTGCTGATTCGAATAAATTTATATTCCTTCAGCTTTTCTTCAGCAGCATTCAGGCTCTCCCTTACCCGCAGGCTCCTTCCATCTGACAATTCATATTCCAGATAATTTTTTTCGCTTTGTATGATGACAATGCTGCTTATTGCTATTTGTTCCGTATTCCCATACGGCAATGCTATTTCTATTTTGTCATAGCTTTTCTTATAAACTATCAGCTTTTCCACTACATGTTTGAGTTGTTCATTCAGGCTTTCACTTTTCCCCTTTCTAATAAAGTGAAAAGGCTGATAGTCAAAGCTTTCATAAACCAGCTCTTCCATGGATGTTACAAAAATAATAGCGACCTCTTTGTTTTTTGCCTTTAATTTTGCTGCTGCCTGAAACCCATTCATATCCGGCATGGAAATATCCAGAAATACTACTTGAAAAGGCACTTTTTTATACTGCTCTAACAAGGCTTTTCCCTCTGAAAATGTTTCGATTTTTACCCCGATTCCTTTTGCCAAAAAGATTTTCTCAAGCTGATTTGAAATAACGGAGAGCATTGCCATATCATCATCACAAATGGCTATATTTAAAATCATAATTTATCCTCCTTATATTTCCATTATATGATAACTAACATTTCAGCTCAATTCTTTTTTACTTTATTTTACTTTTTATTACATTATTTGTTACTTTTCCACAAAAAAACACCTTTTGAACCGTAACATTTATAGTTAAAGTTCAAAAAGTGCTTTTGCCAAATTCTGTTGATTTTTACTCCTCAAATCCATTGGGATTCTGGCTCTGCCATCTCCATGCATCCTGACACATTTCTTTTATGCCGTTTTCCGCAGTCCATCCAAGCTCCCTTTTTGCAAGAGATGCATCCGCATAATTGGTTGCAATATCTCCTGCACGTCTTGGTTTGATTTCATAAGGAATGGTAATTCCAGTAGCCTCTTCAAAATTTTTCACAATATCCAGCACGCTGTATCCGATTCCGGTACCCAGATTGTAGATTTTCAGTCCCGGATTCTCTTTTACTTTCTCAATAGCCTTTACATGACCTTTTGCAAGGTCCACCACATGAATATAATCTCTTACCCCTGTTCCGTCCGGAGTGTCATAATCATCCCCAAATACTCCCAGTTTTTCCAGTTTTCCTACCGCTACCTGAGTAATATAGGGCATCAGATTATTGGGTATGCCGTTTGGATTTTCTCCAATCTTTCCACTTTTATGCGCTCCGATCGGATTGAAATAGCGAAGCAGGACCACGTTCCATTCATTGTCTGCCTTGTAAATATCCGTAAGCACCTGCTCCAGCATCGCCTTCGTCTGTCCGTAAGGATTGGTAATCTCTCCCTTGGGACATTCCTCCGTAACCGGAACCACTTCCGGCGATCCATATACCGTAGCAGAGGAAGAAAAAACAATATTTTTTACGTTGTGCTTTCTCATTACATCCAGCAAAAGCAGGGTTCCCGTAATATTATTATGATAGTATTCCCATGGCTTTTGCACAGATTCGCCTACTGCCTTTAATCCTGCAAAGTGAATACAGGAATCGATGGATTCCTTTTGAAATATCTCCTCCAGAGCAGGCTTATCTAAAATATCTGCCTTATAAAATTTTACCGGCTTTCCTGTAATCTCTTCCACCCTTTTTAAAGATTTCTCGCTGGAATTTGATAAATTATCAACAAC
The DNA here is from genome assembly GCA_947177925.1 of uncultured Lachnospiraceae bacterium. Classification (GTDB taxonomy): domain Bacteria; phylum Bacillota; class Clostridia; order Lachnospirales; family Lachnospiraceae; genus RGIG3040. The sequence continues at coordinate 325 of CAMWWJ010000170.1, read as the reverse complement.
AACTACCTCATAACCTGCATTTTGTAATTCTACCACAGTGTGGCTTCCGATAAAGCCGGCACCGCCTGTTACTAAAATTGCCATATTAATCCTCCTTCACATCCTTTGCGCGATATTGTGATTTATGGTTATAGTATTGCTTTCTAATGGTATATTATAGCAAAGAAATGGAGGGTTTGGAACTTATTTTTTTGAAAAAGGGGGTTTTGGATGGGGGGGACGTAGGAGCAGGCAGCTCATTCCTATAGAAGTCTTATGGGCACGTTCGCACTCTGCAAAGACGCAGCGGTACTAACGCACCAAAATACGGTGCGTAAGTGCCGGC
>CAMWWJ010000169.1 GCA_947177925.1 uncultured Lachnospiraceae bacterium | reverse complement strand
CTGACTGGTAAGTCGCAAAAAATCCACGAATGAAAACAAAATACAGAAATAAAAAATGATAAAAAGAAACTATCAAAAAGAAATCATAATAAAGGAGTCATCCATGATTATAACCCTTCCCGAATCTGTAAATAAAATTATAACCACCTTAAAACAGGCCGGCTTTGACGCCTACGCAGTAGGCGGCTGTGTCCGGGACAGCCTGTTAGACCGGAAGCCGGATGACTGGGACATTACTACCTCTGCACTGCCGGAGCAGGTAAAAAAGCTGTTTAAAAGAACCATTGATACAGGAATTAAACACGGAACCGTAACCGTTTTAATGAAACCTGATTTCATGAAGGCTTATGTCAAAGAACACATCAAAGAACAGAATCCCGGGGAAGCAATGTCACAAGCCTGGGAAACCTATGAGGTGACCACCTACCGGATAGATGGGGAATACGAAGACAGCCGCCACCCAAAAGAAGTGTCATTTACCGACAACCTGTTAGAGGATCTGAAACGGCGGGATTTTACCATCAATGCCATGGCATTTAACCAGGAAGCCGGTATTGTAGATGCTTTTTCCGGCATGGAGGACTTAAAAAAAGGAATCATCCGGGCGGTGGGAGATCCTGCAGAACGCTTTACAGAGGATGCCCTCCGCATGATGCGTGCAGTCCGTTTTGCCGCACAGCTGGATTATGAAATAGAAGAAGAAACGAAAAAGGCTATAAAAGAACTGGCATACACGTTAAAAAATATCAGCGGGGAGCGTATACAGACAGAACTTGTGAAGTTAGTCACCTCTAACCATCCGGAGCATATGCGCCTTCTTTATGAAACCGGAATTACCGAAATCATTATGCCGGAATTTGACCTTGCCATGGAGACGGAGCAGAACCATCCCCACCACTGCTACCCGGTAGGGGAGCATATCATCCATTCTATGGAAGCCGTGGCTAACCAAAAGGTACTGCGCCTTACTATGCTTTTTCACGATATTGGAAAGCCTTTAAAGCATACGGTAGAGGCAGATGGTTACGATCATTTTCATGGACATGCTGATAAGTCTGCCGATATTGCAAAGGACATCTTAAAGCGCTTGAAATTCGACAATGATACCATTGACAAGGTCACAAGGCTTGTCCTATATCATGATTATAAAATCGAACCGGAAAAGAAATACGTGCGCCGGGCCGTATATAAAATAGGAGAAGACATCTTTCCAGAGTATTTACAGGTACAGCGGGCGGATATAGAAGCACAAAGCGCTTATATGCGGGAAGAAAAGCTGGAAAGGCTTGCAGCGGTTGAAAGGCTGTATGAAGAAATCATCAGGGATCAGGAATGCATTTCTTTAAAGACTCTGGCAGTAAAGGGTGCTGATTTAATAGAAGCAGGCATAAAGCCGGGCAGGGAAATGGGCATTATTTTAAATGAGATGCTGGAGCTTGTACTGGAAGACAATACGAGAAATAATCAGAAATTTTTGTTGGAATATTTAAAAAACAGGGATAACTGAAACATACTTTTCTTTTTTGCCTCATAAGATTAGTATTGACTAACGGATTGGGGGAAGAAAAGTGAATGACAGAGCAGTATCCTTATTGGAAAATTATGATTTCACAGTAAATAAAACAAAAAAGGGAAGAGGGGCTATTATTGCGGAAACAGACAAGGGACTGAAATTGTTTGCGGAATATAACGGTCCAAAGGAAAAGGTAGATTTACAGGAACTTTTAATGGATACAATAAAAGCAGCCGGCTTTTTCAATATAGATTGTTTTGTGCGCAATAAAGAAGATTCCATTCTTTCCGTTGATTATGACGGAAAGGCTTATACGGTAAAGGATTACTATTCGGCCAGAGAATGTAATGTATCGGATAGGTGGGAATGCAAAAGAGCGGCTTTGGCTCTTGCAAAGCTCCATAAGGCAATGAGAGGGAATTTTACCGAATATCCCGCTACGATTTCGAAAGAAATATTCAGCACCGAATTTCAAAAGAGAAACCAGGAATTAAAAAGAGTGCGGAATTTTATAAGAAAGACCTCTAGAAAAAATGATTTTGAAATTTTATTTCTGGAATGTTTTTCTCATTTTGAGGAACAGGCAAAGAAAGCGGAGTCCTGCCTCAATGAGGAGACAATAGATGTGCTTTGTGAAAGGGTGCTGAAAGAAGGAATGTTCTGTCATGGAGATTGCTCCCACCACAATATTTTGTTAGAAGAGGAAAACATTTATATCGTGAATTTTGAAAAATTCAGGCAGGACATTCAGGTAAAGGATTTAACTTTGTTTTTAAGGAAAGTTCTGGAAAAAAACAGTTGGTCGGGAAGTCTTGGAATGGAAATTCTGGATGCCTATCAGCAGGTTCTTCCCTTTACAAAGGAAGAGGCCGGATACATTTATGCAAGGCTGATTTATCCCGAAAAGTTCTGGAAAATCGCCAACGGATACCTGAATCAAAGAAAGTCCCTGCCAAGCAAAAGACAGAAAGAAAAACTGGAAACTCTTCTTGCCAGCGAAAAGGAAAGAGAGCAGTTTTTAAAATTATTTGAAGCCACATATTAAAAAATTTTTATAAAACAGGTTTTTCGAAAAGAAAAAAAATGTTATACTACTTGGGACGACTTCAAAAAAGGAGGCATCTATGAAAAAATATAGAATGCTGCTTTTTTTGGGAGCGCTGCTGTTGCTCATGGGTTGTTCCAGGACAGAAGAAACCGTTCTGCAGACAGAGGATTCAGAGCTGACGGAAGCTTATGAGTTAGAAAAGGCAGACTCTCTCGACTATGCAGCCATTGTAAAGATTGATGAAAAAAACCAGGCAATTACTTATAAGAATGTTGCCAGCGGAAGAAATTATACATTATCCTATAATGGCGCCACCAGTATGAAAAACCGGTTTGATGAGGAAATCGTAGTGGGGCAGCTTAGAGAAGGGGATATGGTACAGGTAACCTTTTTGAAAAACAAAAAGCTTGCCAGAAAAGTACTGCTAGATAAGACCTGTAATATTATAGAAGAAATAGATGATTTTTCCATTAACAGGGCAGCTTCCACCATGATGATTGCCGGGCAGCAGTATGAGCTTTCAAAAAGCCTTGCAGTCCTGTCCGAAAAGGAAGAAGTGGGGCTGATGGATATTAATGATGCGGATATGTTAAGGGCTCATGTGGTAGATCATACAGTGCACAGCCTGGTGATTGATAAAGGACATGGCTATATCCGCCTCGTAAATGATGAGTATTTCATCGGCGGCTTTATTGAAGTAGGGCAGGATATTATAAAGCCTGTTACGGAAGGTATGCTGTTAGCGGTGCCGGAAGGAACCTATAAGGTATTGATTACCAATAAGGGCTATGGCGGTGAAAAAGAAGTAACGGTGGAAAGAAATAAGGAGACCCAGATTGATGTAGGCGACTTAAAGGGAGAAATCGTTAAAATGGGAAAAATTTTATTTCTCATAACACCGGATGATGCAAAGCTTTCCATTGACGGAAAGGAAGTAGATTACAGCAAGCCTGTGGAACTGGAATATGGCATTCACCAGATTGTTTTAAAGGCTGATGGTTATGCTACACTGACAAAATATATTAAGGTGGGACAAGAACTTGCTAACATTGAGATTACCATGGAGGCAGGAGAAAGTACCAGCAGCTCAGAAGAAGGAGCTTCAGAAGGACAAAATACCGGAAACAGCTCCGTTTCATCCAATTCCCCCGTATCTCCGTCCCTTTCAAAGTATTCCGTTTATATCGATGCGCCAAAAGGAGCTGAATTATATCTGGATGGAAGCTATGTAGGGGTAGTGCCTGCAAGCTTTACAAAGGAAAGCGGAAATCATACGATAACTCTCAGGAAGGATGGATATCAGACAAGGAGCTATTCCATCCAGATTGATGACGAAGAAAAGGATGTTACTTATTCCTTTTCCGATTTGATTGTATCCGGTAAATAATAAAAGGCAAATGTGAAATTAATGTTGATTAGCAACTGCTAACTCAATGATTATAAAAGGAGGAGAAAATTTATGAATTACAAGGAAGTCTATGAAGAATGGTTATCCAATCCATACTTCGACGAGAACACAAAGGAAGAGTTAAAGGCTCTTGCAGGAAATGAGAAGGAAATAGAAGACCGTTTCTACAGAGAGCTGGAATTTGGTACAGCAGGCCTTCGGGGCGTTATCGGTGCAGGTACGAACCGCATGAACATTTATACAGTCAGAAAGACCACTCAGGGACTTGCCAACTATATTATGGCACAGGGCGGCAAGGATAAAGGCGTGGCGATTGCCTATGATTCCAGACGCATGAGCCCTGAGTTTGCAGATGAGGCGGCGCTTTGTCTTGCTGCTAATGGTGTAAAGGCATATATCTTTGAATCCTTAAGACCTACTCCGGAGCTTTCTTATGCAGTGCGCAAATTAGGCTGTATTGCAGGCATCAACATTACCGCAAGCCACAATCCGCCGGAATATAACGGCTACAAGGTATACTGGGAAGACGGCGCGCAGATTACACCGCCTCATGACAGCGGCATTATGGCAGAAGTTTCCAAGGTAACCGATTTTAATTCGGTAAAGACTATGGACAAAGAAGCTGCCAAGGCAGCAGGCACTTATGTGGTAATCGGCAAGGATATTGATGATCCTTATATTGAAGAATTAAAGAGTCAGGTCATCCACTGGGATGCTATTAAAGAAGCTCAAAAGGATATTAAGATTGTCTACTCTCCTCTTCATGGAACAGGAAACATTCCTGCAAGACGTGTCATGAAAGAGCTGGGCTTTGAAAATGTTTATGTAGTAAAAGAGCAGGAGTTGCCAGACGGCGAGTTCCCGACAGTTTCCTATCCAAATCCGGAAGCGGCAGAAGCTTTTGAACTGGGCTTAAAGCTGGCAAAGGAAGTGGATGCGGATTTAGTGCTTGCTACCGATCCGGATGCAGACCGCCTTGGTGTTTATGTAAAGGATGCCAAATCCGGAGAATATATTACTTTAACTGGAAATATGTCAGGCTGTCTGCTTGCTGACTATGAAATCGGCCAGAGAAAAGCTACAAAAGGACTTCCGGAGGACGGAGCCCTGATTAAAACTATCGTTACCACCAATATGGCAGATGCCATTGCAAAAGCATATGGAGTAAAGCTCATTGAAGTATTGACCGGCTTTAAGTACATCGGACAGCAGATATTAGGCTTTGAGCAGTCCGGAAAAGGAGAATACTTATTTGGATTCGAAGAAAGCTATGGCTGCCTGATTGGTACTCATGCAAGAGATAAAGATGCCATCGTTGCTACTATGGCTCTTTGTGAAGCAGCAGCTTACTATAAGACACAAAATATGACCTTATGGGATGCTATGATTGCCATGTATGAAAAATACGGCTATTACAAGGATGATATTAAATCCATTACCTTAAAGGGCATTGAAGGCTTACAGAAGATTCAGGATATTTTAAATACACTTCGTGAGAATACTCCTGAAAAATTTGGGGATTATACAGTAGTGTCCGCAAGAGATTATAAAACGGGCATTATTAAGGATATTAAAACAGGCGCTGAGTCTGAAACGGGACTTCCAAGCTCCAATGTACTTTATTATGACCTGACGGATGATGCATGGTTATGCGTAAGACCTTCCGGTACAGAGCCAAAAGTAAAATTCTACTATGGCGTAAAAGGAAGCTCTTTGGAAGATGCCGATGCAAAATCAGCAAAGCTGGGCGAAGAAGTGCTGGCTATGATCAACGGCATGTTAGGGTAATAAGCATATTATGGAAAAGAAAACTTATACAATGGATGACTTTGTTCATATTATTGCAAAGCTTCGAAGCGAAAACGGCTGCCCCTGGGATAAAGAACAGACTCATGAGTCCTTAAAGCCCTGTATGCGGGAGGAAGCGGCGGAAGTGCTGGCTGCCATCCGCATATTGGACAAGACCGGAAATCCGGAAAATCTCCGGGAGGAGTTGGGAGATGTATTGCTGCAGGTTGTGATGCACAGCCAGATTGCAAAGGAAGAGGGATATTTTACTCTGGAGGATGTGATACAAGAGGTCAGCGAAAAGATGATCCGCAGGCATCCACATGTATTCGGAAATGTTCAGGCTGATGATTCCTCTCAGGTATTACAAAACTGGGAGGAAATCAAAAAAGAGGAAAAACAGGGGAAGGAATGGGTAAAAACACCTTTAAGGGATATTCCTCCTGAGCTGCCTGCTCTGGTAAGGGCTGGAAAGACCATAAAGAAAGCGGACAAGCTTTATGAAACCCAGCCGGATATGAAAGAGACCCTTGCATCTATTAGGAGACTAACAGAACAGTTAGAAGAGCTGGGAGTGGCTGATGTATCCTTGCCAAAAGGCCAAAAACAGGCATGGGAGAAGGCTTTGAGCGAGGTTTTATGGGATGTTTCCAACCTTGCCAGACTGGCTTCTATGGATGCGGAACAGGTCCTCATAAATAAAATAGAAGATTTCGTAGAAAAATATGAATAAATAGTTAATTATTTAGAAAAAAAGCCGTAAAATAGCCTTTTTTTCTTGACAAAAGCTGGAAAACAGACTATATATATGTATAAGCGTTTTTTATCAAAACGAAAAAATATACTCGTTAAAGAGGAGGAGTTCAAGAATGAACAAAACAGAATTAGTAGCAGCTATAGCTGAACAGGCAGAAATTTCTAAGAAAGATGCTGAAAAGGCTTTAAAGGCTTTTACAGATGTTGTAGCAGAAGAATTAAAAAAAGGTGAAAAAATACAATTAGTTGGTTTTGGTACTTTTGAAGTTTCTGAAAGAGCTGCTAGAGAAGGAAGAAATCCTCAAAGTGGAGAAGTTATGAAGATTGCAGCTTCTAAAGCTCCTAAGTTCAAAGCTGGTAAGGCTTTAAAAGATTTAGTAAACGGTAAATAAGAAATCGTTGCTTCTTGGGAACCTGTTTTTGGCAGGTTCCTTTTTTTCACTTTAAAGAAAAGGTAAAGAGATTTTAGATGATAGGAAAGAGGAAGAAAGATGAGATTAGATAAGTATTTAAAAGTATCACGTCTTATAAAGAGAAGGACGGTGGCAAATGAGGCTTGTGATGCAGGCAGGGTCATGATAAATGGCAAGGTCGCCAAGGCAGGCGTGGATGTGAAGGCAGGAGACCGGATTACGATTAACTTTGGAAATAAGGAAGTGTCTGTGGAAGTACTGACGGTACAGGAAACCGT
>CAMWWJ010000168.1 GCA_947177925.1 uncultured Lachnospiraceae bacterium | reverse complement strand
CGGCTACCGCTATTTCAAATGGGAACGGATAAAGTGGAAGGTATTGAACAATGATGGAAATACTCTGTTCGTAGTGGCGGATAGAGCCATTGACTGTAAGGAGTATAACGAAGAATACGAAAGTATTACATGGGAAAACAGCACCATAAGGAACTGGCTGAACAACAGCTTTTATAGCACAGCCTTCAGTAGCAGTGAGCAGGGTGCTATCGTAGCACAAAATGTAGTGAATGAGAATAACCCATATCTTGATATAGAAGGTGGGAACAATACAAATGATAAGATCTATCTGCTTTCGATCAGCGAAGTGACGAATGAGGCATATGGATTCTGTAGTGATTACAGTACTAATTCGGCAAGTCGATGGGTTCAACCTAGCAACTATGTATGTGCAAGAGGAACCAGTACATATAATGGTAATGGTAGCTCCACGGGTGGAAACGACAACTGCTGGTGGTGGCTGCGCTCGCCCGGCTATAGTAGTTACGGTGCCGCATCTGTTAACTACTTTGGGTATGTCTTTCGGAATGGCTGTATTGTCGACACTAGCCTTGACGGCGTTTGTCCAGCTTTGCATATAAATCTTTCATCTGGTATCTGGTCTATGGCAGGCTATGGAACCAGTGGCGAAGGAGGAAATGGTGGCGGAAACAGGGAAGAGAAGATTCTGATTGATTTGCAGGCTTCAAAAACAAAGAGCACATATGAGCAGGGCCAGCAACTGAACCTGAACGACCTGACAGTAACAGCGGTTTATAAAAATTCTGACAAGAAGGTACTTGAAGAAGATTCCTATACAATAGATGCAACAGGGATTGACATGAATAAACCGGGAAGTTATACGTTTGAGATATCCTATACGGAAAATGGTATAACAAAGACAACGACCATTACAATTACGGTAAAGGCAAAGAATGGTGGGAACACACAAAATCCAGAAGGCAATACTCCACAACCGGGAAAAGATACCTCCCAGTCTGATGGAAATACCCAAAACCAGCCGATAGAAGTCACAGAGCTGACCATAACAGCCCCGTCAAAGAAGCTTGTCGCAGACAAAAAGGTAAAGATTACCTTAAAGGCAGAGCCTGAGAACGCTTGGGATAAAACTGGACGTGGAAGTCAATCAACGCTAATAAGACCTTAAAGTGGAGCAGCTTTAACACCAAATATGCCACTGTCAACAAGTCCGGCAAAGTAACTGCTAGAAAGGCTGGAAAGGGCAAGAAAGTTACAATTACAGCTACAGCCACAGATGGCAGTAATAAAAAGGCGAAAGTAAAGATTAAGATACAATAAGTGGAACAAAGAACGGAAAAACATAGCTATGTATAAAATCATCGGAATGCTGGCATTGGCAGTTGTCATGCTGGCATTTCGTATTTATTAACCTGACAGCTTAAGCGCCGAAAGTCAAAGTCGGATTGTTATAAACAGAAAAAAACAAAAAACTTATTGTATTTTCGGTTCATTTACAATATGATAAAAAATAAGAGTGACTGTCTATATTATGCAACCGGTATTTGGATAATTTTGCAAATGCCTGGAGAAAAGAGAAAGGGGGTAAATAAGAAATGAAAAAGAAATTAGATAGGGCAATGGCTGTTTTATTGGCAGCAATTCTTGTTTTTGTCAATTCAGATGTGACAGCTGTAGCTGCTGTGAATGGAACCGGCGGGGAAAACGAAATTATGATTCTATCCGAAGGTGATGTCCCCGGAGATGACGATGTGGAGGACTCCGATGGTGAGGATTCTAAAGAAGGCGAAGATATTACCAATGATGAGTTTGAAATAATTCCGTTTGGAGGACTGTCCAAGTATTATGGACAGAATAAGAGACTTTTGGAGGGTGAGCATTATACGATTACCGTGTCCGGCAATGATGAGGGAAGCACAGAAAAGGAAATAACGGAAGATTGGTCAATCACTCTGAAAAGCGAGAAGCCTGGCGAACAAGAATTTGTGGTGAGCGGCGACACAGTACGTTTGGCAAAGGATGCACAGACATTTAAAATACTTGAGTATCATGTGCCTGCAGGCATAGAGGCAAAAATAGCGGATGACAAAAAGTACGTGAACAAGAATGATGCAGAGACATCCGGCTGCGAAGTTACGCTGACTGCGCCGGAGGGATATCTGATCAGCGATAGATGCGAAACGGATTCCTACACATGGGGCGGAAGCATGCCCTATGAAGGAAATGAAGCGGAAGAAACGGATGCTCCTCTGTGGAGCGATTCTATGGTGTTTTCTATCGCGGATAAACAAGACGGTCCGGTAAAAATTTCTTACTATCTGCGCTCTAACCGGAATGACAGCACGAAAGGCGCAATTGACTGTACAGAAAGAATAAAAGAGATTTATAAAGATATCACAGAACCGGAAATCAAACTTCAGCCTACGCCAGTGGGAGGAGGTTCGGTGGATGTAGATTTGACCAGCAGTGAAGCAGGTGTTTATTACTATATGGTGGTACCGGCAGAGGAAACGGAGCCGGATGCAGGAGAGATTCAGAAAAATGCCAAATTAGGCATTGGCAAGTCAGGTTCCGGAAGGGCAGGAAATAATAGTTCGGTAACGATAAATATCACAGGTCTTTCAACGAGTACACAATACAAAATATATGCTGTTGTGGTGGATGATTTTGGAAATGAATCAAAAAGGGAGTCAGCAGAATTTACTACCGACCTTCCAACAATAGAGGGAGAAGTGCAGATATTGGGAACTGTTGAAGTTGGCAGCATATTGACTGCAGATACTGAATTAAAATCTGTAGGCGTCAACTCCCTTACCTATCAGTGGTTCAGACTTTCTTTAGAGGAGGATAAGACTTCACTGGATGAGGTATATGATGAAACGGATGACAGTGATGAAGATGAGGACGATGTAGATAGTGCCCCGGACGAGACTGACGATGAAAAAGACGATGCAGATGATAAAATAGAGAGTCCGACCTGGTCTATGGAGGACGGTGATGCTGTGCCTATCGAGGGTGCTACATCCCAGACCTACCAGATAACAAGGGAGGATATTGGATGCCGTCTGGTTGTCCGCGTCGGAGAGGCAGAGAACCCTTATGTTGGCAATACCTACTCCGGTGAACTGGTAGGTTCTACTACGACGTTTGTACCGAAGCTGATACCGGCATATACACTGCCCACAGTAAAAAGAATTGTTTATTCTCCCACGAATAAGCTTTCTGATATAACGCTTCCTTCCGGATGGTCGTGGGTGGACGGCAGTATTACGCCTTCCTATGGTAACAGTGGTTATCGCGCACAGTTCGTGCCGGCGGATACAAACGTATACAAGACCGCGGTTGTCAGCATCAAGGTGCCGGTAACCAGACGGGAACTGAAAAAAAACTGGGTGAAAATATCGGCGAATACTGCTTATGCAGGCGAGAACATTAAAGACAATTTTAAGATTACCTATAAGAAATATAAGCTGGTAAGCGGCGAGGATTACAAGGCTGCCTACTCCAAGAATAAAAAATTGGGGAAGGCAACTGTAAAAATCAAAGGCATCGGAAATTTTAAGGGCAGTGTAACGGTAACTTATAATATTGTCCCGCAATCAATCGGAAAGGTAACCTGCAAGTATGCTGCAACAAAGGTATATACGGGAGAAGAAGTTACCTTATCCCTTACAATGAAAAATAATTCAGAAAAGCTGAAAAAGGGACGTGACTATACGGTAACTTATAATAATAATGTGGAAATTGGAAAAGCCACGGCCACTATTCAAGGAATTGGCAATTACAAGGGCACAAAGAAAATCACGTTTTCTATTGTTCCTGCACAACCAAAACTTACTGTCAGTAAAAAGAACTCCGGCTTTATTGCCACGATGTCCTCGGTTCACGAGATAAGTGGATATCAGCTTGAGGTATCGACCTCCCGTTCTTTTACGAAGAAGAAAACACAAACGTATCGTGTGACGGGCACCAGCCTTGGCCTGCCTGTTCTAAAAAAGGGAAATTATTATGTGCGGGTAATGTCATATGCCACAAAAGGAAAGAAAGAATACAAAAGTGCCTACAGCAGCATTAAGAAGGTAACCATAAAATAGTAAGTTGGAATCATATGACAGAGTGATAGAGTGAAGAGAAGACGACAGAGACGGGGATGGAAGGATGTTTAAGAAGGTAACACATAAGATTGCTGTTTTATCAGATACACATGGATTACTTCGCCCTGAAGTCAAAGAAATCCTGACAGGCTGTGAAGTCATCTTACATGGTGGTGATATAAACAGTCAGAGAATATTAGATGAACTTAAGGAAATCGCACCGGTTCATGTGGTAAGAGGAAATAATGATAAAGAGTGGGCAGAAAAGCTGCCGATAGAGATGGAGCTCACTTTATTTGGTATACACATCTATATGGTACACAATAAGAAGCACAGGAAACAGAATCTTGACGGAGTTGATTTATTTGTATATGGACATTCCCATAAATATGAAGAGAAAAAAGAGGAGGGCATTTTTCTTTTAAATCCGGGAAGTTGTGGTCCCAGGCGGTTTGGACAGCCTGTAACGATGGCGCTCCTTAAGATAGAGGAGAGTACGGGAGCGTTTCAGATAGAAAAGATCGATCTGACAAAGGATAAAGAAAAGAAGCATGCTTTGAGAGTGGCAGAAGGCAGCTTGAAGCATGTGGTGGAAATCATTATCCGGGAGATGAGAGCTGGACGAAAGGTAGAACTGATTGCAAAGCGGCTGGGAGTAGAATGTGAATTTGTAGAACAGGTCTGCCGTATTTACGTAACACATCCGGGAGTGGACGCACAGGGAATCATTGATAAGATGGAGGTAAGTGCGTTGTTTGACAGGTAAGGTCTGCAGTCTGTTATTGTAAAAAATGCAGGCGTCTTAGGCAATCATTTATGGCATTGGGAAAAACAGCGTTATGTGAAAAAGTATAAAAACATATAGAAAAGTAAATACAAAGTGAGTATAATGGGTATATTAAGATGTCAGGCAATAGAAAACAGTCAGCATTGGAGGCAGGAAGATGGATAAAGCATATGATGTCATTATTATAGGAGCCGGACCGGCAGGAATGTCGGCGGCTGTATACGGAATCCGGGCAGGACTTTCCGTACTGGTACTGGAAAAGTCGGGTATGGCAGGTGGACAGATTTTAAATACCTACGAGGTGGAGAATTATCTGGGCTTTTCTTCTATCAGCGGCCTTGAGCTTGGAACGAAGTTTCAAGAGCATGGAGAGCATTTGGGAGTCACGGTCAAGTCCGGTACGGTAAAAAAGGTAATAGATCAGGGAAAATTTAAGCTGGTTGAAACAGAAGAGGGCAATTATATAGGAAAGTCCCTTATTCTTGCAACCGGAGCCTCTCATGCAAAGCTCATGGTAAAGGGGGAAGAGGAGCTTTCTGGAATGGGGGTTTCTTATTGTGCTACCTGCGACGGAGCTTTTTTCAGAAACCGGACCGTAGCCGTAGTAGGTGGCTCGGATGTGGCGGTAGAAGATGCTATATTTTTGGCAAGAGGCTGTGAGAAGGTGTATTTGATTCATAGAAGGGATAAGCTCAGGGCTGCCAAAAGACTGCAGGAGACCTTATTAAAGCTTTCCAATGTGGAAATTCTATGGAATACTACGGTGGAACAGATTCAGGGAGAAGACATGGTAGAAGCCCTGGAGCTATATAATAAAGAAACAAAGGAGAAAACTGCCCTGAAAGTTTCCGGAGTTTTTATTGCGGTAGGGATGAATCCCAATACGGAGCTTTTTAAAGGACTTGTGGATATGGATGAAAAGGGATATATCAAGGCGGGAGAAACCTGTGAAACCAGCCATCCAGGCATATTTGCGGCAGGGGACCTCAGGACGAAGGAACTGCGCCAAATCGTGACGGCAGTGGCAGATGGGGCCAGCTCTATTGCAAGCAGCGAAAAATATTTGATGACTTTATAATTTTTTTCTTTATTTTTTCCTTAATTTATTGTTACAACCGGGTTGACAAATATTACGTACGATGTTATATTTGTCTACAGATGTAACAATTTTGTAACAAATGTGAACTCGGATTAATAAATTGGAGGAAAAAATGAAAAACAAAAGTGTAAAAATTGCAGCATGTGTTTTGGTGACGACAGTAGCAATTTCAAATACTACTTTGAGCATACAGGCAGCCGGACTTCCGGCAGCGGGAGCAGCAGTGGTTTTAAATGAAGGCAGCTCCATAAAAGAGGTTGAAAAGGAAGTAGCGCAAAAAGAAGCAGAACATGAACAGGCTTTAGAGCATGTAGAGTTATCCGTAGGTGCAACAGCCAGTGCAAAGGACGTTGTGGCTGGTGATGTAAGCGCTATCGTAGCAGCAGAGGCTGAAGAAGATTATTCCAATCTGGTAATTGCCCAGGTAAATGATTATGTAAATGTTAGAAGCGAAGCAAGTGAAGAAAGTGAGATAGTAGGAAAGCTTTATAACGAATCCGTAGGAAACTTTGTTTCCGAAGCAGAAGGCGGATGGTATTTAATTGAATCCGGCAGTGTTAAGGGTTATGTAAAAGCAGAATATGTAGTTACCGGTGATGAAGCAGTAGAGCTTGCAGGAAAGGTAGGTAAGAGAATTGCCACGGTAAATACTACTACCTTATTTGTAAGAGAAGATGCAACAACCGATTCCAGTGTAATTGGAATGGTTCCGATTGAAGATGAATTGATTGTAACAGAGGAAGGTGCAATAGAAGACTGGGTAAAAGTATCCGTAGAAGAAGGAGATGGATATGTTTCCGGTGAATTTGTAACACTTTCTACCGAGTTTGTAAAAGCAGAGTCAAGGGCAGAAGAGGAAGCCAGACTGGCAAAGGAAGCGGAAGAAAGAGAAAGAGCAAATGCAGCAGCAGCTAAAAAGGAAGGTTCCTCTTCCAAATCATCCAAGAAGAGTTCCGGCGGCGGTGCAGCAGTAGGCGGAAGCGGAAGAGGTTCTGCAGTAGCAAACTTTGCCTGCCAGTTCGTAGGTAATCCATATGTATATGGTGGTTCCAGTTTAACAAACGGAACAGACTGTTCAGGTTTCGTTATGAGCGTATATGCAAACTTTGGTGTTGGCCTTCCCCATTCATCAGGCGCTCTTAGAGGTGTAGGAACAGACGTTGGCGGTCTTGCCAATGCACAGCCTGGAGATATCGTATACACCACGGGACACGTAGAAATAAACATCGGGGGCGGGCACATCGTACCTGCCCGCGCGGCAGCATCAGGGATTGAGCTGGCGACTGG
>CAMWWJ010000167.1 GCA_947177925.1 uncultured Lachnospiraceae bacterium | reverse complement strand
GGAAAAGGAAGAGGCAGAAACGCTGCTTTTGGAATTTGAGCGAAAGCACCAGACGGCAAAGGCAAGATTGATGAAAGAGCTTTTGGAATATGAACAGCTTTCCTATTCCCTTGTGACGGGTAAGCTGGGAGTAACGGGAAAGACTATTTCCGGACTGGTGGAAAAGCAGATTGTGGAGCTGCAGGTGGAAAGTACCTGGCGCAATCCGATAAAGTTAGCAGATGCTAATCAAAAATGGGATAAAAAGACACTTACAAAAGAACAGCAGGCAGTGGTGGATGCTTTTGTAAAGGATTATAAAGAAAAAAAAGAAATCCGGTATCTGATACACGGAATTACCGGAAGCGGTAAAACGGAAGTGTATATGGAGATGATTGAGCAGGTGCTTCGGGAAGGAAAAGAAGTGATCGTGCTCATACCGGAAATTGCCCTGACCTATCAGACGCTGACTCGTTTTTACAAAAGGTTTGGGGAGCTTGTTTCCGTAGTGAACTCCAAATTGTCGGCAGGGGAAAAATATGATCAGTTCCTAAGGGCAAAAAAAGGGGAAGTACGGATTATGATTGGTCCAAGGACTGCCCTTTTTACCCCATTTCAAAATCTTGGGCTGATTGTGATGGATGAAGAGCATGAGGGAAGCTACAAAAGTGATACGATGCCAAGATTCCATGCAAGGGAAACGGCGGAAGAAATTGTAAGAAACTGTCAGGGAGCCCTTGTATTGGGCTCTGCGACTCCTTCTCTGGAAGCTTATTATCGTGCAGGGGAAGGCAGTTACCGTCTGTTTACCTTGAAGAACCGGTTGGAGGGAGCATATCCTCCAACCGTATATACTGTGGATTTGCGGGAAGAATTAAAACAGGGGAATCGTTCCATATTCAGCAGCAGACTGAAGGAGGCGATTACTGACAGGCTTCAGAAAAAACAGCAGATCATGCTTTTTTTAAACCGGAGAGGGTATGCAGGATTTATTTCCTGCAGAGCCTGCGGTTATGTGGTAAAATGTCCTCATTGCGATGTTTCCTTAACCCATCATTTCGGAAGCAGCAGGGGAAGGGACGGAAAGCTTGTCTGCCATTACTGCGGATATGAAAGAGAGGAAGTCACTCTTTGTCCGGAATGTGGCTCCAAATACATTTTAGGGTTCAAAGCAGGGACGGAACAGATTGAGCAGAGGCTTAGAGAAGAGTTTCCCATGGCAAGAGTGCTCAGGATGGATGGGGATACTACAAAGAAAAAAGATGATTATGAAAAAATCCTGTCTGCATTTTCCAATGAAGAAGCGGACATACTGGTAGGAACCCAGATGATCGTAAAGGGACATGATTTTAAAAAGGTGACTCTGGTAGGCATTCTGGCAGCAGATTTATCCTTGGCGGCTAATGACTATCGGGCGGCGGAAAGAACCTTCCAGCTTCTTACACAGGCGGCAGGAAGGGCGGGAAGGGATAAGCTTCCCGGAGAAGTGGTGATTCAGACCTATCAGCCGGAGCACTATAGCATTGTCCATGCGGCCAACCAGGACTATGAGGCATTTTATCGGGAGGAGATTGCTTTTAGGGAAATTGCGGGATATCCGCCTGCCGCCCATATGCTTGGAATTTTCATACAAAGCAGGGATCAAAAAGCGGCTAAGGAGCTTGGAGAATTTCTGGCAGGAACATGTAAGGAAGCATTCCGAAAGAAAAAGGTATTGATTATCGGGCCGGCAAAGGCTACAATCGAAAAGGTAAACGATACATACCGCTATGTGATTTACGGAAAGCATAAGGAGTACGGCCGGCTCATAGAGGTAAAGGATTTCATGGAAGAGATGCTGGAATCCAAAAAGGAGCAGGTAAAGCAGGTGAGCGTTACCTTTGACTTTGATCCCATGAACGGATTTTAAGGAACGGATATGATACAAAAGGAGTAAAAAAGATGGCAATTCGAAATATTAGAGAAATCGGAGACGAAGTATTAAATAAAAAATGCAAGGAAGTAAAGGAAGTTACGGAAAGAACCAGAGAACTGATTGATGACATGTTTGATACCATGTATGATGCCTGCGGAGTAGGGCTTGCTGCGCCTCAGGTGGGAATCCTGAAAAGAATCGTGGTTATTGATACTACGGGAGAAGACCCTATTTTGCTGATCAATCCTACTATTATAGAAACAAGCGGTGAGCAGACAGGACAGGAAGCCTGTTTGTCTGTACCGGGAA
This sequence comes from uncultured Lachnospiraceae bacterium, assembly GCA_947177925.1. Lineage (GTDB taxonomy): Bacteria > Bacillota > Clostridia > Lachnospirales > Lachnospiraceae > RGIG3040. Next base: position 5,046 of record CAMWWJ010000167.1, on the reverse strand, counting down.
AATCCGGCGTGGTCACAAGGCCTAATTATGTAAAGGTATCCGCTTATAATGAACATATGGAGCCCATTGAAGTGGAAGGAACGGAGCTGTTAGCAAGAGCGCTTTGCCATGAAATTGCTCATCTGGACGGGCATCTGTATGTGGAACTGGTGGAAGGTGAGCTGATGGATGCAGAGCCTTATGATCCGGAGGATGAGGAAGAATAAGAAGCGTAAACGGATGGGCAGAGAGGAAAAAGTGAGAAGATGAAAATAGTTTATATGGGAACTCCCGATTTTGCAGTAGGACCTCTGGAAGCAGTTCTTGCAGCAGGACATCAGGTAACACTGGTGGTAACGCAGCCGGATAAGCAGAAGGGCAGAGGGAAGGAAGTCAGCTATACTCCGGTAAAGGAATGTGCCATAAAACATAATATCCCGGTATTCCAGCCCGTAAAGATCAAGGAGCAGGAAGCGGTAGAGATATTGAGAAAGCAGGAAGCGGATATTTTTATCGTGGCCGCTTTTGGGCAGATTTTATCGGAAGAGCTATTAAATCTGCCAAAATACGGAGCTGTGAACATTCATGCCTCCCTGCTTCCCAAATACAGAGGGGCAGCGCCTATCCAGTGGGTTATTTTGGATGGAGAGGCGGAAACGGGAGTTACCATTATGCAGATGGACAAAGGGCTTGATACAGGAGATATGCTGCTTAAGACGGTAGTGTCCATTGATAAGGAAGAAACGGGAGAAACCCTTCATGACAAGCTTGCCATGGCTGGCTCTAAGCTGATCGTGGAAGCCCTTAAAGCCATTGAGGCCGGCACCATAGAGCCGGAAAAACAGAAGGATGAGGAAAGCTGCTATGCCAGAATGCTTACCAAATCCTTAGGGCAGATTAACTGGCAGGAGGATGCAGAGAAAATAGAACGATTGATTCGTGGGTTAAATTCCTGGCCCAGCGCTTATACAAAATACGGAAACAAAACATTAAAGCTTTGGAAAGGACAGGTCATTTCAGAACAGGATGAACAGGTCCTTGAAAAGATAAAGGGGCAGGGAATGGAGCCGGAGAACATAAAGCCCGGAACAGTCTGCTTTGTTTCCAAAGAAGAAATCTATGTAAAAACCGGAAAAGATTTGTTAAATATCGTAGAATTACAGCTTGAGGGAAAAAAGAGAATGACAGTAAAGGAATTCCTGCTGGGGCGGCAGATAAAAGTGGGAACCTTGCTTTCTGCTGAAAATTAAATGGGGAAAGAGAGAGGATTTATGATGTATCGGCGGAGGAAGGCGACGTGACAACTAATACAAGAGAGATATTGTTGGAAATGCTTTTGGAAATCTTAGAGCACAAAAAATACAGCCATTTGGTAATGAAGCAGGTCCTTGATAAATATGCGTATCTGGACAGGAAGGACAGAGCCTTTATAAAGCGCATTGGTGAAGGAACTATTGAGCATTTAATCAGAATTGATTATGTGATCAATACGTTTTCCAGGACGAAAACAGACAAAATGAAACCAGTTATCCGCACCATACTCCGCATGAGCACATATCAGATTTTGTTCATGGAAGCGGTGCCGGATTCCGCAGCCTGCAATGAAGGAGTAAAGCTGGCAGTCAGAAAAGGCTTTGCGCCTTTAAAGGGCTTTGTAAATGGCGTGCTTCGAAGCATTTCCAGAAACAAAGGAAGCATCAGCTATCCGAACAGAGAGGATTCCCTTGAGGAATATCTGTCCATTACATATTCCATGCCCTTATGGATCGTAAGGATGTGGCTTGCCGATTACGGGGAGGAAACAACGGAAAGGGTATTAAAAGGGCTTTTGCAGGAAAGACCTGTTACCATCCGGATACCGGAAGAGCTGCCTGAAGAAGAAAAACAGGCATGGATCTCCCAAATGAAAAAAGAAGGGATTGCCGTAAAGGAAAGCAATCAGTTAGCATATGCTTATTATTTGTCTAATATAAATTCTGTAAGAGAAGTACCGGGATTTGCAGAAGGAAAATTAATTGTTCAGGATCTGGGTTCCATGGAAGTGGTGGAAATGGCACATATCAAAGAAGGCGACCGGGTTTTGGATGTATGTGCTGCTCCGGGAGGGAAAACCCTTCATGCGGCTTCTAAGTTGAAGGGAACCGGAATGGTGGAAGCAAGGGACATTTCTGATTATAAGATAGGTCTTATCAGAGAAAATATAGAAAGAACCGGATACAAAAATATACAGACCAGAGTATGGGATGCTACAAACCCGGATGAAGCGGCTTTCGAAAGCGCGGATGTAGTCATTGCAGATTTACCATGTTCGGGACTGGGAGTCATCGGAAGAAAAGGAGATATCAAGTACCGGATTACAAAAGAGGATTTAACGGATATTGCGGCATTGCAGCGGAACATACTGAAAACGGTATCCGCTTATGTAAAAAAGGGCGGCCTGCTGATTTATAGCACCTGTACCATCAGCAGAGAAGAAAACCAGGAAAACCGGGATTACATTTTAAATCATCTGCCCTTTGTATTGGAAGAAGAAAAGGTGCTGCTTCCGGGAATAGAGCCATCCGACGGCTTTTATATGGCCCGCTTTTGTAAAAAGAAAGAAAAGGCCGGGGCAGAGTAAGGATACTATGTGGAATCAAATAGATATAAAATCACTGACAAAAGAACAATTGAAGCATGAAATCGTACAAATGGGAGAAAAGCCTTTCCGGGCGGATCAGATTTATGAGTGGATTCATAAAAGGCTCGTTTCAGATTTTGATGAGATGACTAATATAAAGAAAGAATTCAGGGAAAAATGTAAGGAAAGATTTTTTCTTACCAATTTAAAAGCTGTAGATATTCAGACCTCAGCCATAGACGGCACCAGAAAGTATCTATTTCAGTTAGCTGACGGTAACCTGGTGGAAAGCGTATGGATGAAATACAGGCATGGGAACAGTGTCTGTATTTCATCCCAGGTAGGCTGCAGGATGGGATGTAAATTCTGCGCATCCACCCTGGATGGACTGGAACGGAATCTGACGCCTTCGGAAATGCTGGATCAGATCTATAAGATTACCCGATTGACAGGGGAACGGGTTTCCAATGTGGTGGTCATGGGAACCGGAGAACCTATGGACAATTTTGAGAACCTGCTTATTTTTATTCAATTGCTGACAGATGAATACGGCCTTCATATAAGCCAGAGGAATGTGACGGTTTCCACCTGTGGCATTGTTCCCAAAATGAAGGAGTTAGCGGATAAGAAGCTGCAGATTACGCTGGCATTGTCCCTTCATGGAGCAACGGATGAAAAAAGAAGGAGACTTATGCCCATTGCAGAACGCTATACTATTGAACAATTGATGGAAGCCTGCAAATATTACTTTGAAAGAACAGGCAGGAGAATTACGTTTGAATACAGTATGGTGGCAGGTGTGAACGATACGCCGGAGGATGCAAGGGAGCTTATAGGGCTGGCAAAGTCCATAAACTGTCATGTAAATCTGATTCCGGTAAACCCTGTTTTAGAGCGGAATTTTAAGCAGCCGAACATAAGTTTTGTGGAAGGTTTTAAAAATAAACTTGAAAAAAATCGAATAAATGTTACTATTAGAAGGGAAATGGGCAGAGATATTGACGGAGCCTGCGGGCAATTACGAAGACGGCATAAAAAGGAAAAGGAGGCAGCACAGTGCTAAAGACAGTGGCAATGACGGATGTTGGCCGTAAAAGAAAACTGAATCAGGATTATGTGTTTGCTTCCGGAAAGCCTCAGGGAAATATGCCGAATCTTTTCATTGTAGCAGACGGCATGGGAGGACATAATGCGGGGGATTTTGCTTCCAAGTATACAGTGGAGACCATTGTATCGGAAATCCGGAATTCTTTTGAAAAAAATCCTACCATAATTATAAAAAAAGCAATCGATGCAGCCAATAAAGGAGTCCGGAGAGAAGCCAGCATGGATGCAAGCCTGGCGGGAATGGGGACTACGGTCGTGGTGGCAACGGTGATAGGAAGATACCTTCAGGTTGCCAATGTGGGAGACTCAAGGCTTTACGTAGTCAGTCCCGAAGAAATCCGGCAGATTACAAAAGACCATTCTCTGGTAGAGGAAATGATCCGGTTAGGAGCAATTGACCGGGCAGACGCAAGGCTCCATCCTGATAAGAATATTATTACAAGGGCAATCGGCGTAAGGGATGATGTGGAAATTGATTTCTTTACGATAGAGTTAAAGCCCTTTGACACCATATTGCTGTGTTCGGACGGCTTAAGCAATATGTTGGAGGATGAAGAAATTAAAAAAATTGTAAACAATAAATGGGGAATCAATGAAATAGCAGAAGAGTTGATCAGGCAGGCAAATAACAATGGTGGAAAAGACAATATTGCCGTAATATTGGTAAGACCTTTTGCAGATGAGGTGGTAAGATGATAAAAATAGGAATGTTAATAGGCGATCGTTATGAAATTCTTGAAAAAATCGGCACAGGGGGAATGAGTGATGTTTATAAAGCGAAATGTCACAAGCTGAACCGTTTTGTTGCCATTAAGGTATTAAAACAGGAATTTAATGAAAATACAAATTTTGTATCCAAGTTCCGTATTGAAGCACAGGCAGCAGCGGGGCTTGCCCACCCCAATATTGTAAATGTCTATGATGTAGGAGAAGAAGAAGGCATTTATTATATTGTCATGGAGCTGGTAGAAGGGATTACCTTGAAAAATTATATTGAAAAGAAAGCGCGTCTTTCCGTAAAGGAAGCAGTGAGCATTGCTATTCAGGTATCCATGGGAATCGAAGCGGCACATAATAACAATATTATTCATCGGGATATCAAACCCCAGAATATTATGATTGCCAGAGACGGTAAGGTAAAGGTAACGGATTTTGGTATTGCCAAGGCAGCTACAAGCAATACCATTACCTCCAATGTGATGGGCTCTGTGCATTATACTTCACCGGAGCAGGCAAGAGGCGGCTTCAGTGATGAAAAAAGCGATATTTACTCTCTTGGCTGCACTATGTTTGAAATGCTTACCGGACATGTGCCTTTTGACGGCGAGACTACAGTAGCC
>CAMWWJ010000166.1 GCA_947177925.1 uncultured Lachnospiraceae bacterium | reverse complement strand
CTTCACAGGCACCGGGACGGGCTCTTGGCAGAAAGCTGCGGGCTGAACTGTTACGAGAACATCCATGAATTGCCTTTATCCTGATTCTTACTGGCATCATACCCTCTTCTCAAATCCAATCAAATATAATACTCCACCATATCACTCTGTTCCATATGGAAAATTTCAAACACTTTATCACGGGCTAACAGAAAATCGTCCGATGTCCTGTTTCTGTTCCCCGGCATTTCTATATTTACTATGCTTTTGATTCCTTTTTGAGCGCCATCCAGCACTACAATCCTGTCTGCTAAAAATATGGCTTCTTCTATATCGTGGGTTACAAAAATGATTGTCTTTCCTTCTTTTTTACAGATATTCAAAATATCATCCTGCAGTTTCATTCTTGTAACAGCATCCAATGCGCCAAAGGGTTCATCCATAAATAAGATTTCCGGGTTTACGGCTAATGCTCTTGCAATTGCAACCCTTTGCTGCATGCCGCCGGATAACTGATAGGGATGTTTTTGTTCCGTACCATTCAGCCCCACCAGATCAATATATTTTTGAGCCGTTTCTCTGCGCATTTTCTTTGGAACTTTCTTTGCCTCCAGTCCCAGTTCTACATTTTTTAATACGGTGCGCCAGGGAAGCAGGCCGTAATTCTGAAAAATGGTCAGATAATTGATGGACGGTTTTTCTACCGCCTTTCCATCAATGACAATACTTCCTCCGTCTGGCTTCTCAAAACCGGCCATTGCACCAAGCAGCGTAGATTTTCCGCATCCGGAAGCGCCCAACAGACAGATAAACTCTCCTTTTTCTATGTTCAGGCAAACGTTATCCAGTACCGTTAATTTTTCTTTCTTATGCTCATAGGTAACAGATAAATCTTTTATCTCAATCAAACCAGTTTCCTCCTTTTCATGCCTTGCCGACATTTGCCGTTACGCCTAATCCGAACCGGCTGCGTACCCATTTTTCCAGGCTGTTCATTGCCGTGTCCAGCAAAAATCCAATCACTCCTATCGTAATCATCACGGCTAACAGTGCATCAGAACGAATACAGTTTTTCGCATCCATAACCAAAAATCCAAGGCCGGACTGGGCCCCAACCATTTCACCGGAACCCAGAAAAATCCATGACGTGCCAAGGGCCAGATGCAGACTGTTCATAATCTGTGGAAATACTGCCGGAAATATAATTTTTACCAGACTTTTTCCTCTGGAAATCCCAAAATTCTGCGCCACTTTTAAATATGTGACATCCACATGCTTCACCGCTGCCACAGTGGATAGTAACACAGGGAAAAAGCCGGCAATAAAAATAATAATAACGGCAGGCAGATCACCGATTCCAAACCATAATACGATAAACGGCAGCCATGCAATGGGCGCGATAGGACGAATCATCTGCAGGATCGGATTGATGTAAGCAAATATTTTTGGAAAAATACCCAGAACCAATCCAAAAATCACACCGCTTACTGCTGCTGTCAGATATCCAAGGAGAAATCGGACCATACTCACTCCAATATGCCCGAACAAGTTCTTATTCGATGTACTTCCCCTTAATCCGGTACTGCATAATTCTAAAAAGGCCGAAAAAACATTATGGGGCGATGGAAATAACGCCGGATTCACCTGGCTTACCGTCACAGCAGTCTGCCATACAGCAATCAATATAATAAATGAAACTGCCACATGTTTTAGTGTTCTAAACATATTTAACTCCTTTCACACTGCAAATCAAACCGGCATCCCGGCCTACTCTTCTGAATCCTTCTGCTTTGGCTTATATACAAAGTCTTCATAGGAAGGGGGATTGTCATTGATACCATAAGAAATCACTTTTTCTCTGAGAACTGCGTAGTCCTCCTCTGTTAATTCCAAATCATCATATTGAATCCACTGAAGCGATTCTTCCAGTGTCTCTTCATTCTGGCCTAAATATTTCTCTGCAATCTGCTGGGAAGTTTTGGCATCTAACGCTTTCCCGGCTTTCAAATACCAGGAGACCAGTAAATCGGCTGCTTCCTCGTTTTCTTTTATGAATTTATTATTTAACACAAATGCGCAGCACTGGGAATTTTCCCACAGCTCATCAGATTGATACAGCACTTTTCCATATCCCTGCACAACTGCCTGTGCGCCAAAGGGTTCTGCCACACAATATCCGTCAATAGAACCGTTTGCAAGGGATGAGGGCATTTCTGCCGGAGCAAGCTGTGTTACAGTTAAATCCTCTGCAGTAAGCCCCGAATCCATGAGCATGTCGTTTAGTAAAATATTATGAGAGGACTGATTGGACGGAATTGCAAAGGTTTTCCCTTTTAGCTCTTCCACCGAATTGATAGCATTGGAAACTATGATGACATTTCCGTCTTTATGACCAAGCGCTGCCGCTTTTAAGTCTATTCCACTTCCTGCTGCACTCATGGCAAGTTCGATCAGAACAGAGGCTCCATCAATTTGTCCCGAATTCAAGGCATCCGTCAAATCTGTCCAGGAGCTGAATTTTATCAGTTCAATCTGTATTCCGGCATCTTCTGCGTCTAATAATTCTTTTTCTTCAAATATTGCCAGTGCATGGGTAATTGGCAGGTAACCAATGGTAATTGTCTGCTTTCCGTCCAAACTGCCTGATGTTGCTTCCACACGGTTGCTTTCCTGATCAGCATTGCCGCAGGCTGTCAGTGAAACGATCAGCAAAGCAGCTATTAAAAAAAATATGATTTTCGTTTTCATTTTTCCTCCTTCTGACACACTAAAGCTGTGTCAGCTTTCTATTCTCAAAATAAGCTTAATCTCAGTAAAATCAATTGTTTCAGGAATTTACTCCCAGGATATGTTCCAGCCAAGAGCTTTCCTCTTTGCTTTCATATCTTCTACTATTTTCCTGCCCAACGCTGTGGGGTCCACATCCACATACATGGAAGATTTCAACGTCTCTTTTGTGCTCTCCTTTAAAAATTCAATTACCTTGGAAGAACCATGAATGGGCGCTTCCACACAGTGGTAAGATGATATTCCATTCAGACGGAATCCCAGTGCGGCATCAATCCCTTTTTCATTGGACCATTCCGGTGAAGAAAATGCATAGGGAAGCTCATACATATGCTTTCCAAGCTCTCCTGCTATTCCTGCAAAAATCCCGCTGGATCTGGTATTGTCAATACATTCTCCCACATGCCACACCGGCGGCATATCCGGCATTAAAAAGTTTCTTAATTTTTCTCCGGTTTTCCGGTAAGCCAGTTCCGAAGTCTGGCAATAGCCCATTTTCATCAACGGAAATGAGGCGCAGCCATTAGTAAGAATCAGCACATTATTTTCCAGCAGCACATCTGCCACATCCAAAATACACTTTTCATATAGAATCTTAGGATTATTACAGCCTACCATATTTACAATTCCTAAAATCTCTCCGCTTTTTAAAGCTTCTGCTAAAGGTTTCATACTGCCGTAATATTTATGTATATATTCCACGGAAAATCCTACTTCTGCTTCCACCTCATAGGGCGGGATAAAGACAGGAATTCCTTTTCTTGCCTCAAAACTTTCAATCCCACGTTCTACTATTTTTTCTGCAATATTATGGGTATCTTCAATATTGGAATGATGATGGTCATATGCAATGTGCTCTGCCCCCGGCAGTCTTGCGGAATCACTGGTGGTGACTACGGTGGTCTTATAACAATTGGCCACATCCATAATAGCCGGATATACTTCCTGCACGTCGGCCACCCATAAGTCCAATGCTCCCGTACCAAGCACCAGTTCGGCGCTTACTGCATTAGACAGCGGAATCACACCTGCATAACGGTACATTGCAGACAAACCGGAACAGCAGATACCATAAAACTGGATTCCTTTTGCCCCTTTTTCCTTTGCAAGCTTCTGGTATTTTTCACTGTATCCCGTTTTTACAATCTCTTTTACCAGGACCGGTAAATGTCCGTGAACGGCAATATTGACATATCCTTTTTTCAGGGCGCCGATATTTATCTTAGAAGTCACACGGTCACCTACCCCCAGAAGGGAATCCGTTGCAATGGAAGTACCTACGACTCCGCTGTATGTAAATGCAAGGCCGCATCGTAGAAACTGCTTCATAATACTTTCCCAGTCTCCATCCGTAGCGCACCCTGTTTTATGATACGCTTCTGCAATTTCGTGATAAGCGCTGATTGGAAGGATATCCATTTCTTTCCATACTTTCTGGCGTTCCGGCGGAGCACAGACTTCAATGGTTTTGTAGGTATCGGGTTCTGTCCGGGATAAATCCTTAAGCAACGCATCCGCCAGATCAATGGCTATATTCTTTAACTGCCTGTGTTTCACCGGAATCCCGAAAGCATCTGCCATTGTTCTTACTTTATATTCCCCGATAATGGGCACATCCAGCTTTCCTTCTGCCGCCCACTTCAGCATAAGAATCACTTCTCTTGCATGCATGCCGTGCTGTGCGGCTCCGGCTGCTGCCCCACGCAGTAAATTCCTTGCCACAATCAAATCCGCATCGGCTCCGCAGACACCCTTGGGACTTTTCGGCGTGATCTTACACGGTCCCATATTACAGATACGGCAACAGGTTCCGCACAGACCGAAACTACATTGTGGCTGCTGACTGTCAAACCGGTCAAATGCCGTATCATGCCCAATCTGCTCCATATGCAGCAGCATTTCTTTCACAGCAGGATCCGGCGTCTTTTCCAGTACATCCTGCTTAGAGGGAAATGTTTTCCGATATGCTGCAACTGCTTTCATATAATCTTCTGTAAATTCATGCTCGTGTTCGTACTCATTTCCATTCTCATCTGTATGAGAATGTGTATGTTTATCCGCTTCTACCAAAACTTTTGGAATCCCGTTTTTATCAAAGCCGATGATTGTCCTGTGATTATGACCCTTCTTATGTTCGGTTTGTTTCATATCCTCTTCTCCTTTATTCTGTATAATATAATTCCTATATGTTTACTATGTTATTGATTTAAAAATAATCGCCTAGCACTTTCGTGCTAAACGAAATTTATTTCATATTTTTCCTAGCAATTCAATAAGCTATATGTGTTATACCACTTTCTTTTGCTCTTGTCAACCAGGTATCCGTTTTATGCAATCAATAAAACTCTTGTTATTTCAAAGACAAATTCAAAATCCGGCTGTTCAATTTGTCCTTTATATTCTCCCAGTTTTTTTCGTCACAGTTTCTGTTGCGTTCCATAATCAGACAAGTTCGTAATCCAGAATCGCCGGCAGCTTACCCTTTTCTTTCAGAATGCCTTTAATCTTGTCAAACAGTTCTTCTGTTGTCATTGATTTTTTTACCATTGAAATTTTCCTCTACACGCAAAAAGGGAAGTATCTCCATCTTTCACAGAAATACTTCCCTTTACAAAAACTTCCTTATTGTTAATTACATCAAATTCATAGCTTTACACAAGCTGTTTTCCATACTGTTCCAAATACGCCTCTGCCCGTTTTAAAGGCAGTCCAATAATTTTCTCCTGCAGCTTTTTCAAAATTTCCGAATCATCAAGACCAACTTCCTGTCCCATTTCAATAATCGTCCGTATTTTAATCTTATCAGATTCCGTTTCAATAACAGTTCCACCCATAATATTCACCAGCCTTTCTTCATTCTTATTTCCATTTGTAATATGCGTAATAATAGTGTTTACAAATCCTTTCAGGTCTATCAGTTCATCATCTGATAATTCATCCGCCTGATGCAGACGCACCATTTCATCCCTGAAATACGTCAGCTCCTTTATCACTTTTTCGATATTGCCTTCCGATGCAATTTCTTTTTCGTATCTTGCAATGTAAAACGGAATATAAGGGAATAACCTTTTTTCAACAATCTTTTCCTTTGTAAAATCTTCCAAGATTACATTGTCCGATCTATAGTCTATTGTCTGCCCATCCGGAAAGGTAAAGGTAATCGTTGTTGTTTTTGGCGTGCGATTCGTCCTCTTAACATAAATGATTGAAAACCTCGGCATTGGGATAGTCGCATGACCAATATCCCATGAAGCAAACTGCCTTGCAACGCTAAAAGCATATTCCGCTATTCTGATTGCCATAGAACCATCATCATAGCTTTGGCATTCCAAAAGATATATTTCACTTCCTATTCTGATAAGGAAATCTGAAATCTGTTCCTCTATTTCCTTGCTGCCGTCTGCCGTCTCATTTTCCGTCAGATAACCCTCCGAAGATAAAATCTCTACTTTTACATCCTTTGGATAATTCCTGCCAAAAACATCATTGATGACAGAAACAAACAATCTCTTGTGTTTCATCTTCATCGTTTTAAATACATTATCATAATCAGGCGACTTTTTCTGCATATAAATCTTCCTTTCCTTATATACATTATACCCATCCGGCAGCCGAAACGCAATCAGATTTCCAGCAATCCTTCCACAGAAAAGAAAGAATATTCTGCTTTTTTTCCACACAGTATTTTCCATCTATCCGGTAGTTTTCTGAAATATACCATCTGTAAAATTTTTCTGTTTTTTCCGCAAAACCCTGTTATTTCTACCTCTTTTGGACTTGAAATGGAACGCAGGTGGAACTTTTGAACATAGAAAAACCTCGGAAGCCCAGTAAAATCAAGGCTACCGAGATTTCTATCCGTTACTCGAACTCGACAAGAACTAATCATTTTTGTTTAGTAATTATTCCCTGTCAAGTATGTAAATCTTTTGATTATTTGTTATATCCATATTATCCTGCCTATATAAGCTAATGCTATCATTTTGTTATCGCTATTCAATTATATAACCTAAACCTAAAAGCTTTTTAAAAACTTTCCTAACGCTCCCAAACTTTCTTTATAGCTCCCATATCTAAAGTGTGCCACTCTTCTTTCCATAACTGCAAATACGGAATATCGTTTGACGATGGTTTGGGTTCACAAGGTTCAATCTGAACTATTGACGGCAATATGACCGCATCCCCAATAAGCAAACATTCTCCTGCTTTTAAAACAGGCATTTTATCCACAATACTACCTAATGTATCAGGCAATAACCTTTTTACATAATTCTGGTCAGCTGGATTAGTTAAGCGAAGCGATAAAAAGTTATTACATTGTGAAAAAATTGTTTCCGATATTTCGGAAGGACGTTGACTTGCTAACATCAATGAAACGCCATATTTTCTTCCCTCCTTAGCAATGCGCTCTATGGATTCTCTTGATGCTCTATATTTTGCTAAATCATTATTAGGAACATATTTATGTGCTTCTTCATAAACTAATAAGACTGGAACATCAT
>CAMWWJ010000165.1 GCA_947177925.1 uncultured Lachnospiraceae bacterium | reverse complement strand
TCCTGCAACAGTATATAAATAATTTTTTGTTTTTCCTTTGTAATGGTACTCGGACAAATTTGCAAAAAATTTCAAAAAGGTTTCCTGTGTAAGATCTTCCGCATATTCTGTATCAAAGCAGTGATATCTGCAATACTTTAATATTTCTTCATAATACTTACGGACAAATTCATCAAAAGCCTCTTCATTCCCCTGTTTCATTTTCATAATCAGAAGAAAATCCGTATCCACAAAATCCTCCTTTCCCATTTAAAATGTCCTAAACGTCTATTCCATTCTACTGTATATAACAACTCAGCTTATCAAAAAGATAGTCTTATTTCTATTTTTTTCTTTTTCATATGTTTTAGCCCAATACTCAAAGAGACGGTCAAATACGCATGTAGCACGGCACCTGACGTATTGCCTGCAAAAATGAAGAAAGCATATCGGCCAGAATTTCCAGCTCAATATGCTTTCTTCTATCAATATACCAATAAGAACATCAAGTTTAGTTTAACAGTGCATCTGCCAACTGCTCCATAGCCTCTATGGTGTCTGCCTTCATGGAAGACTTTATAGTTACAACCGGCTCTGCAATGGTGATTTCCTTCATAGGCTCACAAATTGCCTTCATAAGCTTTCCTGCCATAGGAGCCCAGGAACCGTTTTCCATAAATCCAATGGTGCGTTTTTGATAATTCTTACTCTTTAAATGCATCAAAAATTCTTCTCCGCAGGGGAAAATTCCTCCATCATAAGTAGCAGCAGCCACTACCAGCTTATCATATCGAAAAGCATCCTCTACCGCTTCTGCCATGTCGTCTCTGGCAAGGTCTGTTAAAACTACCTTTTTGGCACCCTTTTTCTCTAAAATCTCTGCCAGCTTTTCGGCAGCTTTTTTTGTATTTCCGTGAATAGATGCATAGGCAATGACAATCCCTTCGTCCTCCGGCTCGTAGCTGCTCCAAATTTGATATTTACCAATATAGTATTCCAGATTTTCCTTTAATATAGGACCATGCAGTGGACAGATGATGGAAATATCCAAATCAGCCGCTTTCTTTAATAATGCCTGCACTTGGGCGCCATATTTACCCACAATATTAAAATAATATCTTCTTGCTTCACATGCCCAGTTTTCTTCTGTATCCAAAGCGCCGAATTTCCCAAAGCCGTCTGCCGAAAAGAGAACCTTCTCACTTTGCTCATATTCCACCATGACCTCTGGCCAATGTACCATAGGCGCCATAAAGAACTGCAAAGTATGGCTCCCCAGGCTTAACGTATCTCCTTCTTTTACTACTACCTTTTTATCTGACAGGTCAAACTCAAAAAACTGTTCTATCATCTGAAAGGTCTTCATATTACCAACAAACTGTATGGAAGGATATTTTTCTGCCAACACCTGAATGCTGCCTGCATGATCAGGCTCCATATGTGAAATAACCAGATAATCTGGAGTACGGCCATTTAACGTTTTCTCCAGATTGCGAATCCACCCTGCAGCCGCTCTTTCATCCACACTGTCCATTATCGCAATTTTTTCATCCATAATCACATAAGAATTATAGGAAATCCCATTTGGAACCAGATATTGACTTTCAAATAAATCAATCGTCTTATCATCTGCTCCTACATATAAAATCGAATCCGTAATCATGATGTCTGTCATTGTTGTTCCTCCTTGCAATGAATCCTGTTCTTGTCCAAGTATAGCACGAGATTTTATAAAAAACAATCATCTCCGAGCCACACTATACTTGTAACCCCCCACAGGCTTTGCCATCAGGACCTTCTAAAAATATAATGTAACCCGGAGATAAATCCTTTATTCCAATATTACAACAGAATATGCAGGCATGGACAGTTTCGTCCCTTCCAAAGACACTTCTGCTTCACCGGTCAGCAGACTTTCCTTTAATGCTTTGCTGTCTATTTCTTTTCCGTTTAAAATAAGCTTCGATAAATCCACTTCCGTTTCCTCATAAGAAATATTGAAAACCACCAGTACTTCTTTTGCTCCTGCCGCTTCCTGTCCTTCCCCTCCACTTTCGTAGGATTTTAACAGTCCGCATATTTGATCATTTGATATTTCTTCTACAAGAACCGTATCCCCTTTTACGATTTCCGGATAACTGTTCCGGATTTTGATTGCTTTTTTGTAATACTGATAAATAGAACCCGGATTTTCTGCCTGTTCCTCAAGACTGTCATATTTCATTTTGACCGTATCGGCACCTTCCGGTCCTTTGCACATTCCTTCCGCATTTTTATCTAAGGACCAAAGCATGGCAGCCCGCTTCTTTTCATCCGCTCCGGAACCCTTCATTCCCAACTCTTCCCCATAATAGACAAAGGCTGTCCCGCTCATAAAAAGATTCATGGCTGCGGCTATTTTTGTCTGGTTTTCACTATACTCTCCTGAATAATAGCCGGCACTTCTGCCCATATCATGATTGGTGTAAAAGGGTGCATCAATATAAGCTTCGCTGTATTCCAAAAAGGCTTCCTTACACTTTTCTACTGCTTTTCCATAAGTTTTTGCCGTATAAGAGTCATTTCCACCATTTATTGTTTTTGCAATAATGCCATCATTGCTGGCAAAGGAAAAATTAAATAAACTGTCAATGCCGCTTTCATAATATTTGGCATAGATATCCATATCTGTCCATACCTCAGCTACAATATAAGCATCTTTCTTTTTGGACTTTACCATATCGTTAAACCAGGAAAGAATCTTCACATTGTCAGCTGTACGATCCGATATATATTCCTTTGCAGCATCCAGGCGGAAGCCGTCCACTCCCAAATCCAGCCAAAATTGGCAGATATCCGTAAATTCCTGTCTTACCTCTTCATTTTCCAGATCTAAATCCGGCATTTCGCTCCAAAACTTTCCTTCATAATACCACTCTGTTCCTTCAATGGGATAGTAATATCCTGACAGCTTTTCCTTTGAGAAATGATAATAATGAAAATATCTGCATTCATTTACATCCGGCTCTTTCCCATCCAGCCCTCTTAAATATTCACAGGCTTGCAAAAACCATGGATGCTGTGAAGAAGTATGGTTCATTACCAAATCGATGATAACACTTATATTCCTATTATTACATTCCTCCATAAAGGCTTTAAAATCCTCTAATGTACCGTATTCCTTGTCAATATCACAATAATCCGTCACATCATATTTATGGTAGGTCGTGGAAGGCATAATGGGCATCAGCCATATGCCGGAAAAGCCCAGATCGGAATCCGTACTGTCATCTCCATCATTAATGTAATCTAATTTACTTGTAAGACCCTTAAGGTCCCCGATTCCATCTCCATCACTATCATAGAAAGAATAGACGAATACTTCATAAAAGGTCCGGTAATTGTCCCTGATCCCCTGGGTATTTACTTCTCTCTCCATGCTTGAGGCTGTGGAAAAAATCCCACAGCCCCCAAGAATTAGTATTTGAAGAACAAGAATACAACTTATGAACTTCTTTTTCATAAATCTCCTCACTTAGCCCTTTACCGCTCCGCTCATGCCTTCTACATAGAATTTCTGTGTGCACAGGAACAAAATGGCAATTGGAACAGAGATTAAAACTGCTCCTGCTGCAAAGCAGGTATACCAGTTATTGATATATTCTTTATCCAGCATTCGCCACAGACCCATGGATACGGTAAAGTATCTGGAATCTGCACGGCAGATAACTTTTGCAAAAATGAAATCCAGCCAGGGTGCCATAAAGGATGTCAAAATGGTATATACGATAATCGGCTTACTAAGCGGAATCGTAATTCTGGTAAATGTCTGCCATCTGGTGGCACCGTCAATAATAGCAGCTTCATCTAAAGACTTGGGAATCGTATCAAAAAATCCCTTTGCCACATAGAAATTCACACCACTGCCGGCTGAGAATACAATAATCAGCGCAATCGGAATCATGGAGCCCTCTGACAGATTCAATGCCTTCAAAATATAATACACTGCAACCATGGACATGAAAGAAGGAAACAAACCTAAGACCATGGCAATATTCATATATGCTTTTCTCATCTTAAACCGCATCCTGGACATACAGTAGGAAACAGATAATACAAATATGGTTGAGATGATACACGTAAAGATTGCAATCACAAAAGTATTCTTGAACATCCTTGGAAAATTCAAAATACTTGTATCGGTAAACAGTTTAATGTAATTATCCAGAGTATATCCCTTCGGGAAAAATGTGGTTACATAAGAACCTTTTTCTGCACGGAAACTAGTCAATATTACCCAAAAAATAGGCAGTACCCAGATAAATGCCAAAATAGCCAGAATCACATGTATGATTACATTTACAGTATGCTTGCGGGCCTTTGCACTTCCATCTATATCTTTCTTTTTCTTGCTCATTACATGAATCCCTCCTCATCTTTGTAGGATGCTGTATTCCGATACGTTACCAGTGCAACGATTGCCAAAACAACGAATGTCATAATACCAATAACGGCACCTAAATTGAAATATTGGAAATCAACCGTCAACTTGTACAGCCAGGTAACCAGAAGATCCGTTCTTCCTGCGGTAAGACCCGTCTGTACAGGTGCACCTGCAGATAAGAGATAAATAACGTTAAAGTTATTGACATTACCTGTAAACTGCGTAATCAAATATGGAGTCATGACAAAGAGCATATATGGCAGCGTAATCTTAAAAAATGCCTGCACCGCATTGGCGCCGTCAATCTTTGCTGCTTCATAAAGCTCTGCCGGGATATTCTGTAAGATACCGGTTACCTGAAGCAGAGTATAAGGAATACCTACCCACAGGTTGATGACAATAACCGTTACCCTTGCCCACATTGCATTTGTAAAGAACGGCAATGCCGAATTGATGATTCCATATCGTTCCAAAATACTGTTTACAATACCGGTAGGCTGCAGCATCGTTCTCATAATCAGTAAAGATACGAACTGTGGCACTGCAATGGAAAGTACAAAACAAAACCGCCAAAAAGCCTTTCCTTTTGTTTCCTTCCGATTGATGACAATTGCCAGTATCATTCCAAAAATATAATTCAATACTGTTGCCAGCACTGCCCAGATCAAGGTCCAGCCTAAAACAGAATAAAACTGCTTACCAATACTGTCTCCCATATTCAGGACTTTCTTGAAATTATCCAAACCTACCCAGTCAAACAGTATCAAATGCTCATTCAGTTTACCATAATTGGTAAATGCCATGGAAATATT
This sequence comes from uncultured Lachnospiraceae bacterium, assembly GCA_947177925.1. Classification (GTDB taxonomy): domain Bacteria; phylum Bacillota; class Clostridia; order Lachnospirales; family Lachnospiraceae; genus RGIG3040. The sequence goes on along the minus strand of CAMWWJ010000165.1, from coordinate 2,136 downwards.
GTATAACAAAGGCAGGATTGTAAAAATCAAAATTCCCATAACCGGCCCTGCCAATAATAATTTATGTAAATTTTGATCAAACAAACTCTTGAAATCTTCTTTAAAGGTGTTTAAATGAATTCCCTCTTTTGCAAGTACTTCTGATTTGTAGGAGCTTTTTACTGCTTCTCTCCAAACAATAATAAACAAAAAAGTAATAAATAAAGTGGCAACACCGTACAGCAATAACAATTGCGACTGATCGCCTGCGGTGTATTCATAAATCATTTTTTTATCATTCCATACCTTTTCCTGTTCTCTCCAGCCTAAGGATGGAAGCATTGCCAGCGCATGAAAGCCGCTGGATATCATATACCAGATATATCCAAGCTCTACAGCAAGGAACACAAGCCCCTTTCCAATCTGCTTATGTGCCATGTTACCAAAGCCCATGATCAACAAAGAGATCTTTGTAAAAACATCTCCTTCTTTTACCGCATTGGTAACGGTATAAGGTGTCTGGAATTCTTTTCCTTTTTTCTTTTTTGCATCAGCCTTTTTCTTCACGCTATGGGCCTCCTATACTCACTAAAATAAAGACATCCAGGGTGCCGCAATGCGGCATCCTGGAGTCCCTGGTTCTATCATAACTCCAGAACCGTTAAAGATAAATTCTGATTTGTTTTTCTATTGTAAGAAAATTATTGAGCAACATCTGAATTCATTGCTGTATTAGCAGCTTCTGTCTGCTCTGCTGCATTGTCACTGGTAATTTCTCCGTTGACAATCAATTTACCAATGTTGCAGTAATCCTGCCAGTATGCATCCATCTTAGATGTTAAAGGCTGCATGATAGAAGAATCAACCAAAGTATCTGCTACTGCTTCTGCTACTGCATCACCAGTTACATCTACATTGATATTTGCAGGAAGGATACCTCTCATCTCATAATGAGCCTTCTGTGATTCTTCACTTGCAAGGTAAGCTGCTAATGCCATAGCTACCTGTGGATTTTCTGCGTTTGGATTTACACCGATTGCTTTAGAGCCAAGGAATGCTTTCATCTGTCCCTGGTTGCCATCAATCGTAACGGTAGGAAGTGCTGCAACACCCATGTTGTCGCCAAGTGCTTCTTTTACGTCATCAGTAACCCATGTACCGCTGAACATTGCATTTACAGTACCGTTCTGCAATCCTGCAAGACCTGCTGCACAATCTGTATCATCCATGAAGTTTGGATTGTTCAGTAACTCGATTAAGTAATTGGTAACTGCTGCTGCCTTGTCACCGCTGAAATCAATACCTGCAGACTCATCTGTTCCATCTCCAAAGAAAGTACATCCGTTTGCAACATAGAATGCCTGATAATACCATGCGTTGCTTACTGGGAATGCTACTTTTCCTTTTTCTACCATAGTCTCAAGACTCTTAATGTCATCCTCTGAGAATACACTCTTGTCATAGTACATAAACCATGTATTAGAAGTGAATGGGAAGCCATATACTGCATCGTTGTATGTAACAGATGCTGCCATGGACTCAGAGTTTGTTGAGGTTACATAATCAAGATAGGTTCCACCAAGCTCTGCTAATGCATTTGCTGCTACCAGACCCGGAATGTTATCATTTGCATACATATAAACGTCTGCTGCTGCTTCAACGTCTGCTGTTACATTATTCTTTGCGTCACCTTCCGGACATACACCATATTCAAAAGTAATGTCCCAATCTGGATGTGCTTCATTGAAAGCATCACACTGTGCGCTAAGCCAGCCTGCATCCTGATCTTCCTGTGGAGACCATACTGTGATAGTTCCGCTCCAAGGCTCATCTGCTGCTGCCTCTGTGTCAGCGTCTGCATCGCTGTCAGCATCTGCATCTGCGTCAGCATCTGCATCGCTGTCAGCATCTGCATCTGCGTCAGTTTCTGTGTTGTTTGTGTCATCAGTTGTTGTAGTGTTATCTTTGTTACCACATCCAACCAAAGTTGCAACCATACTGGTTGTCAAAAGTAATGCTAATACTTTCTTTTTCATAACTTTTTTCCTCTCCTTTTTTGTTTTTACTTCTCTTAGTTAATGCTTAGCATTTCTATATAAAACACATAGTGCTTTATACCTACTTTTTACTTTCTATTTATTCTACTACGATTTATGC
>CAMWWJ010000164.1 GCA_947177925.1 uncultured Lachnospiraceae bacterium | reverse complement strand
CAAAACCCCATTCGCCTTCGTCTCGTGGGCTGGGATATGTGTATAAGAGACATATATAATATCGCAGGATATCAAAAATTCCCTCAAAAAATAGAACGAACAAAACGGAGACCATTATGAAAGAATCCATTCTTACCAAAGACTTATACCAATCCATGGGCATTGATCAGGATGTTTATGGGTTCGGAGAAAAAATTGAACAAAATTTAATAGAGCGATTTAAAACCATAGACGAAGCAGCAGAATACAACCAGCTAAAAGTCATTAAAGCCATGCAGGAAGCAAGGGTAAGCGAAGCCTGTCTCCTTGGCACTACCGGATATGGTTACAATGATCTGGGCAGGGATACGTTAGAACAGGTATATGCAAACCTGTTCCATTGCGAAGATGCTCTTGTGCGCCCCCAGATTACCTGTGGCACCCATGCCCTGGCATTGGCGCTTTTGTCAAACCTGCGTCCGGGGGATGAACTGCTTTCCCCGGTAGGCAAGCCTTACGATACATTAGAGGAGGTCATCGGTATACGTCCTTCCAGGGGCTCGTTAGCAGAGTACGGCATTACCTACCGCCAGGTTGATTTGCTTGAGGATGGAAGCTTTGACTATGAAGGAATCAGACAGGCCATTTGCCACAGGACAAAGCTTGTTACCATCCAGCGCTCTAAAGGCTATCAGACAAGAAAGACCTTATCGGTAGAACGGATAGGAGAACTGATTTCCTTTGTAAAATCCATCAAGCCGGATGTAATCTGTATGGTGGATAACTGCTACGGAGAATTCGTGCAGCGGATAGAGCCTACGGATGTGGGAGCGGATATGATTGTGGGCTCCCTTATTAAAAATCCGGGAGGGGGGCTTGCGCCCATAGGCGGTTATATTGCCGGAAAGAAGGAATGTGTGGAAAATGCAGCATTCCGTCTGACTTCCCCGGGACTTGGAAAAGAGGTTGGCGCTTCCCTTGGGGTGACGGCTTCCTTTTATCAGGGGCTGTTTCTGGCGCCTACCGTAACGGCAAGCGCTTTAAAAAGTGCCATTTTTGCGGCTAATATTTACGAGAAGCTGGGATTTTTCGTAGCCCCGGATTCCAAGGAGGAGCGGTTTGATATCATACAGGCCATTACTTTTGGAAAAGAAGAAGGCGTTACCGCTTTTTGCAGAGGCATACAGGCAGGCGCTTCGGTGGACGGCTTCGTAACTCCGGAGCCTTGGGACATGCCGGGCTATGACAGTCCGGTGATTATGGCGGCAGGCGCTTTTGTATCGGGGTCTTCCATTGAGCTGAGCGCAGACGGGCCTATCAAGCCTCCTTACAACGTTTATTTTCAAGGAGGGCTTACCTGGCAGCATGGCAAATTCGGAATTCTGAAAACTCTACAGGAAATGAAAAATTGCGGCTTAATCCGCCTCTAGCTGTCGAAAAAAAAACAACAAAGTTTATATACAGAACTTTTTTCTTGTGCTAAAATAAGGAAGTAGCTTTTTGAGTGCTGTATACAAAAGATTGTGACAGTGAAGCAATAAGGCACAACATATATTGAGAAAACCAAATGATTATTTTATGTTTGGAATGTTGGAGGTACCATGAAAGGAAAAAATAACTGGGCCTGTTTTCTGATGATTTTGTCTGGTATTGTCATAGGCGGATTTATCGGAAGCCTGTTCCCTGATACGTTCTTAAATTACGGTCAGACCTTTGGTATGGATTCGCCCTTTGTACTGAATCTGGGGATACTGGTCTTTACCTTTGGATTGAATGTAAAAATCACAATGGCAAGCATTATCGGCATTGTGATTGCCATTATTATTTATCGGTTTTTATAATTCCCGGCTTTTACGGAGAGCATAAAAGGGAAAGGAAATGGACAAGAAAAAAGAAATGGTTTGCGAAATGGACATGCCCTATGAGCGTTTTCTAAAACTGGGACCCGAAAGTCTGTCGGACAGAGAGCTTTTAGCGATTATTCTTAGAACCGGCTCAAAGGGAGAAAATGCTTTGGAGCTGGCGGGACATGTGTTGGAGTTAGCCGGAGCGGATATGGGGCTTTTAGGGCTGCACCATATTGATATCAGGCAATTGCAAAGCATAAAAGGAATCGGAATCGTAAAAGCTGTTAAAATAAAGTGTATGGCAGAAGTGTCCAACCGGATTTCCATGACGAAAGCCAAAAAGAATATTTGCTTCCAGTCGCCGGATACGGTGGCAGACTATTATATGGAAAAATTAAGGCATAAGGAAAAGGAACATGCCATGTTCCTCTATCTGGATACAAAAGGCCATCTGATTGAAGAGGTCTGTATGACCATTGGCAGCGCAAGAGAATCCGTAGTATGCGTCAGGGATGTGCTTAGAAAGGCGCTTTTGGTAAATGCCACGTCCTTTATCATGCTCCACAACCATCCAAGCGGCGACTGTCATCCAAGCAGCGAGGACAGGATCATTACTCAAAAACTGTTAAAGGCTTCCATTTTGATGGATATGGACTTTTTGGACCATATTATTATCGGAGATAAAACATATGTAAGCTTTAAAGAACAAAAACTTTTATAACAAAGGAAATAGAAAAGGAACCAAGAGGAAAGGAGAAGTACAATGGCTTCAAGTGCATATGGTATCGATTTAGGTACTTGCAATATTAAAATTTTCGGAAAGGGAGAGGATTCGATTTTTACGTCCAAAAATATGATTGCAATCGAAAATAAAAATTATTTGTTTGCATATGGAGACGATGCTTTTGATATGTATGAAAAGGCGCCAAGCAACATTCATATTTCCTATCCTCTTTCCAACGGGGTGATTGCGGATATTAAGAATATGCAGACCCTGATCAAATGCTATATTACGGATTTGTGCAAAGGAAACGTAAAACCGGCAGATTATTTTATTGCAGTGCCTACCGATGTGACGGAAGTAGAAAAAAGGGCATTTTATGATTTAGTAAAAAATGCAAATGTGAAAGCAAAGAAAGTCATGGTAGTGGAAAAGGCCGTGGCAGACGGTCTTGGACTTGACATTGATGTTAAAAATTCCCAGGGCGTATTAGTGGTGGATATCGGTTTTGACACCACAGAAATTTCCATTTTATCATTGGGCGGAATCGTATTGAGCAAGTTGATTAAAGTGGGCGGACAGAAGTTCGATGATGCCATCCGCAATGTGGTAAGAAGGGAATATAATCTGATTATCGGAGGAAAGACGGCAGAAAAGGTAAAGATTTCCCTTGGCGAGATGGAAGAAAAAAATGCCGGCGCTGTGGTATACGGCAGGGATATTGTAACCGGGCTTCCGGTTGAGCGGGAGATACCGGCAGATTTGGTTCATGAAGCTTTAAGAGAACACTTTGACGTGATCATAGACAATATCAAGGTTATCTTAGAAAGGACTCCGCCAGAGCTTGCAGCTGATATTTATAGACATGGTCTTTATGTAACAGGAGGTGCCTGTCAGGTAAACGGCCTTTCAGAGCTTTTGAGCAAAGGAACCGGCTTAAAAGTAAATATGGCGGAAAATCCAATTGAAAGTGTAGCAATCGGCCTTTCCAGAATTATTAAAGACGAGAATTATCGTTCGGTAGCTTATTCCATTCAGGGCATGGGTAACGGAGGAAAGTAATGAGACGGCGAAAAGCAAAATTTACCATACCAAGTAAATATTTATTATTGCTTTTAACCGCTTTATGTGTAATTGTCATGGCCATCACCTTTACTACGGATTTTTTTGCAGGACCTTTAAGCAGTCTTGCAGGATTTGTAATCGTTCCTTTTCAGAGCGGAATCAGCAGCGTAGGCTCATGGCTTACCGACCGTTCCGATGAATTGAAGCAGCTTAAGGATGTATTAAAGGAAAATAAAGAGCTTCAGGCTGAAATTGACAGGCTTACCATTGAAATCAACGGTCTGCAGCAGGACCGGTATGAGTTGAGCAATTTAAGAGATTTGTACAGCCTGGACAATCAATACAGCGATTATGAAAAAATCGGAGCAAGGATTATTGGAAAGGATGCCGGAAACTGGTTCAATACTTTTGTGTTAGATAAAGGAGAAAAAGACGGCATAGAAGTGGATATGAACGTTATGGCAGGAAGCGGGCTGGTAGGAAGAGTGATTGATGTAGGCCCTAACTGGTGCAAGGTCATTTCCATTATAGATGACAAATCCAATGTGAGCGGCATGATCCTGTCCACCTCGGACAGAATGATTGTTTCCGGGGATTTGGAGCTTATGAACGGCGGAATGATCCGGTTTTCACAGCTTTTGAACTCGGAAGGGACAGTAAAGGAAGGCGATAAGGTAGTTACCTCCCATATCAGCAATAAATTTCTTCCGGGTATCTTAATCGGCTACATAGGGGAAATCAATTCGGATGAAAATAATCTGACCTGTTCGGGAACCATCATTCCGGCAGCGGATTTTGAACATTTAGAAGAGGTTTTGATTATTTTAACGAAAAAGGATTAGATAGATGAAGAATAATATCGTAATAGGACTTTTTGTCCTGATTTGTTTCATTTTACAAAGTACAGTATTTCAGGCCCTGTCTTTTGGAGGCATTGCACCAAACCTGTTAATCGTATTGACGGCAGCTTTTGGATTTATGCGTGGGAAAAAGTGCGGTCTGTTAGTAGGCTTTTTTTCCGGTCTGTTAGTGGATTTATTTTTTGGAGAGGTACTTTGTTTTTATGCACTGATCTATATGTATATCGGTTACGGAAACGGAATGTTTCGGCGCATTTTCTTTAAGGAGGATATAAAGCTTCCCATGGTGCTGATTACAGTAAGTGATTTTTTATATTGTATGGTCTGCTATCTGTTATTATTCCTGCTGCGTACCAGATTTCATTTTCCTTATTATTTTGTACATATTATTATTCCGGAAATTGTTTATACCATTGTTGTCACCATTGCACTGTATCCCCTGATTCTGTATGTAAACGGCAGATTAGAGGGAAAAGACCAAAGGAGCGAACGAAGCTTTGTTTAGAGATTTCAGAGAAGCATTTATCAATATGGTAACCTCCCGATTATTTGTGCTCGTACTATTGTTTTTTGCTTTGGCGGGCATATTGATTCAGCGGATTTTTGTCCTGCAGATCGTGGAGGGGGAAGAAAAACAGGCACAATTTCAGTTAAAAACAGACAAAACCATTTCCATTCCAAGCACCAGGGGAAATATTTATGATAGAAACGGAGAGCTGCTTGCCTACAATGAGCTTGCCTATTCCGTTACCTTTACGGATACATTAGAATCCAAAAGCGGAAAAAACGCCAGGCTGAACGAAACACTTTTAAAACTCATCCGGATCATTGAAGAGAATGGAGACAGTATTGTAAATGATTTCAATATCATTATAAACAGCGAAGGAGAATTTGAATTTGCCGTTACCGGCACAAGGCTTCTGCGGTTTTTAGGAGATGTGTTCGGAGAGGCGGATACTTCCAAGTTAGAATATGCAGAGAAAACTGCAACCGCTAAGGAAGTAATCGAATATCTGGCTGGAGCTAAGAAATACGGAATAGGGGAATATACCGATAAGGAGCAGAAAAATTTCGTAGTGGGAAAGGGATACACCAACGAAGAGCTCTTAAAGCTGGTGACCCTTCGCTATGCGCTTGGATTGAACGTATATACCCAGTTTATTCCAACACTGGTTGCAGCAGACGTGTCCGATGAAACGGTGGCTGCTGTCATGGAAAACGAAAATCTGTTAGAAGGAGTAGATATTGAAGAAACTACCATTCGAAGATATGTGGATAGTGTGTATTTTTCCCATATTCTTGGATATACCGGAAAGATTTCGGAAGAGGAATATCAGGAGCTTTCCGCTCAAAATAAAGAATATACAAGAAATGACGTAGTGGGAAAAGCTGGAATCGAACAGGTGATGGAGCTTTCCCTGCAGGGAAAGAGCGGTAAACGAAATGTATGTGTGGATAATCTGGGAAAGATTGTAGAAGTAAAAAGCCAGACAAATCCCGTAGCCGGCAATGACCTGTATCTGACCATTGATAAAAATCTCCAAAAAGCGGTTTATTGTCTGCTGGAACAGAAGATTGCAGGTATTTTAGTAGATAAGATTGCGAATATCAAGGAATACATACCAAGGGAAAATGCTTCTGCCTCCGATATCCGTATTCCCATAGATGATGTATATTATGCGTTGATTAATAACAGCATTATTGATGTCAGCCATTTTTCCGAGGAGGATGCAAAGGAAACGGAAAAATCTGTTTATCAGGCATTTTTAAATAAGCAGGAGCAAGTGATTTCAGGTATCAGGGAAGAGCTTATGAGCCTTTCTACTATTTACAAAAATCTGCCAATAGAACAGCAGGCATATGAGCTCTATATTGTTTCCATGCTGGAAGAAAATGGAGTTTTGATTAAAGCCCAAATCGATAAGGAAAATGAAATATATTCTGGCTGGAAAAATGAAACGGTCAGCTTAAAAGAGTATCTGACGGAGGCAATTGCCAGAAACTGGATCGATATTACAAAACTTGAACTGGAATCCAAATATTCCGATGCAGATGAAGTATATGAAAAGCTTCTTGATTACACGGAAGAAGATTTGAAAACCAATGTAAAGTTTTTCAAGAAAATATATAAATATATGATTCAGGAAAATTCCCTGTCAGGCAGGGACGTATGCCTGCTTTTATTTGAACAGAAGATCATCGACGGCACGGATGAGGAAAAGGAGGCCATAAGAACCGGAAGTACCTCCCCCTACAATTTCATGCTGAATAAAATAAAAAATCTGGATATTACCCCTGCGCAGCTGGCGCTTGACCCGTGTTCCGGCTCCATGGTGGTAACAAATGTGAATACCGGAGAGGTGCTTGCCCTTGTTTCTTATCCAAGCTATGATAATAACCGCCTTGCCAATACGATAGATGCGGATTATTATTCACAGATTTATAATGATTTGTCCAACCCTATGTGGGATTATGCCACCCAGCAGCTTTCGGCTCCCGGCTCTACCTACAAGATGGTTACCTCTGTGGCAGCTTTAGAAGAAGGCATTGTGGGGAGAGGAGAAACGATTACCTGCCGTGGCACATGGGACAACCCCATTTATGCCACACGCCCACCAAAATGCTGGATATCTCCCGGAGCCCATGGGGCTTTGAATGTAGAAGGCGCCATTGAGCATTCCTGCAACTATTTCTTTTATGAAATGGGATACAGGCTCAGCCGTTTAAATGGCAATTATGACAGCGATACCGGGCTGATGCAGCTTCGGAAGTATTCGGATATGTTTGGGCTTTCCGACAAATCCGGCGTGGAAATTCCAGAAGAGGCTCCAAGCATTTCCAATCAGGACTCGGTTCGTTCCGCTATCGGACAGGGTAACAGCAATTACTCTACGGCAGGACTGGCC
>CAMWWJ010000163.1 GCA_947177925.1 uncultured Lachnospiraceae bacterium | reverse complement strand
ACTTGGCAGATTCAATCTTATATAATTGTAACGATATTTTCCCACATAAGCAAAGGAGGTGTATCCATCTATGAAAATGACATATCAACCAAAAAAGAGACAAAGATCAAAGGTTCACGGATTCAGAGCGAGAATGAGTACTCCAGGCGGAAGAAAAGTATTAGCAGCAAGACGTGCAAAAGGAAGAAAGAGATTATCAGCATAAGCCGCAGTCATGTGGCTTATTTTTCTCTTGTAGAGGATTTCAGTTATGGAATTTACCGAATCCTTAAGGAAAAATCAGGATTTCAGGTTAGTTTATAAAAAAGGCAGATCTTATGCCAACAAATATCTAGTAATGTATGTGATGGAAAATACCGATGACAAAAACTATCTTGGAATATCTGTGAGTAAAAAAGTGGGTAACAGCGTAGTAAGGCACAGAGTGAAAAGACTTATCCACGAAAGTTACAGACTACAGGAAAATATGTTTAATAGTGGTTTAAATATAGTAGTCATTGCCAGAAACAGCGCTTCTTCTTTTTCTTATAAGGAAGCGGAAAGCGCATTATTACATCTTTCAAGACTTCATGGAATTATAAGCCATGAAGAAAGATTTGATCATTAATATGAAGAAAATATTGATTGGTTTAATTAAATTTTATAGAAAGTATATATCTCCATTGAAAAGCACGAAATGTCCTTATATTCCTACCTGTTCCCAATACGGACTGGAAGCGATTGAAAAGCATGGAGCATTTAAAGGAAGTTTATTGGCTGCATGGAGAATATTAAGATGTAATCCTTTTTCAAAAGGCGGGTATGATCCTGTACCTTAAAACCGGAGGAAATGAAATTGACAGAAATGATATTAACAAAAAACGGCGGTATTCTTTCTCCTATTTATTATATACTGGGCATGTTGATGAATGGGATTTTTACCGTTCTTGAAAAAATAGGAATACCAAGCATAGGTTTATCTATTATTCTTTTTACCTTGATTATTTATTTGTGCTTATTGCCACTTACTATCAAACAGCAGAAATTTTCAAAGCTGTCTTCAAAAATGAATCCTGAGCTTCAGGCAATTGCAAAGAAATATCAGGGAAAAAGAGATAATGATTCCGTAATGAAAATGAATGAGGAAACCAGGGCTGTTTATGAAAAATATGGGGTTTCCCAGACGGGAAGCTGTTTGAATTTGTTTATCCAGCTTCCGATTATGTGGTGTCTTTATCGTATTATTTCTAATATGCCCGCATATGTTCCGCGCATTAAAGATGTTTTTATGGATTTAGTAACAAAGCTTTCCAATGTAAGTGGAAGTGCAGAATTTTTACAAGCTTTTTCCCATGCAAATTATTATTCCAAGCAGTTTAAGAGCGATCAGTTTATTGCCGGAAGCGAATATATGAAGAATACCTTTATAGATGTTTTAAATAAGGCTTCTTCTGCTGAATGGATGTCCTTAAAGGAAAAGTTCAGCAGTTTATCTACGGAAATTACAACTGCATTTGAAACATTAAGTGAATATAATAATTTTCTTGGAATCAATATAGCAAATTCACCAAGTTTTACAATGAAGGAAGGCTTTTCATCAGGAAATACCCTTTTAGCAATCGGAGCTATCATGATTCCGGTTTTGGCAGCTTTAACACAATGGGTCAATACGAAGCTTATGCCTCAGCCTGAATCAAACAATAACGGAGAACCAAATCCTATGATGGCTTCCATGAAGACAATGAATTACACAATGCCTATTTTTTCTGCCATTATGTGTTTTTCTCTTCCGGCAGGTATGGGTCTTTATTGGATATCAGGTTCTGTAATCCGAAGCATCCAGCAAATTGTAATCAATAAACACATTGATAAAATGGATATTGATGAGATGGTGAAGAAAAATGTGGAAAAAGCAGAAGAAAAAGCCAAATCCTATAATAAAAATGCAGTGGCTTCTTCTACTTTGACAAGTAAGGCACATAAAACAACAAAAAATATATCTTTTGAAGAAAAGATTGATAGCCAGTCTTCTGGAAGCATTGCTGCAAAAGCAAATAAGGTAAAGCAGTTTAATGAGAAAAATTAAATTTAGGTGATACAGAGTAAAAAAGGAGGAAATTAAATGGATTTTATAGAATTTTCTGCAAAAACAGTAAATGATGCTATTACAGAAGCATGTCAGAAGCTATCCGTAACAAGCGATAAGCTGGAATATGAAGTAATCGAAGAAGGTTCTTCCGGATTTTTAGGAATCGGTTCAAAGGCTGCTGTGATTAAAGCAAGAATTAAAAAAGAAGAGATAACCATTGATGAAAAAGCAAAAGAATTTTTAAATGATTTATTTGCTGCCATGAAGTTAACAGTTGCTATTGATGTGAAATATGATGATTTGAGCAATAATATGAATATAGATCTGGCAGGGGATGAAATGGGTGTTTTAATCGGTAAAAGAGGACAAACATTGGATTCCTTACAGTATTTAACATCTTTAGTGGTAAACAAGGATACAGAAAATTATATTCGTGTAAAAGTAGATACAGAAAATTATCGTCAGCGCAGAAAAGAAACATTGGAAAATCTGGCAAAGAATATTGCTTTTAAAGTAAAGAGGACAAAAAGACCGGTTTCTTTGGAGCCGATGAATCCTTATGAAAGAAGGATTATACATTCTGCATTACAGAATGACAGATATGTTGTGACCCATAGTGAAGGGGATGAGCCTTTTAGAAGGGTTGTTGTTGCTTTGAAGAGATAGAGGTTGGTAAAAGGACGCAAAAGAGGAAGGTGGTTGGATTCTCTGCTGTGTTTTTGATAAAGCTTTTACTAAACAGCCTGGAGAGGTTGTTGGTAGCGGCCGGGTCGTCATATAGCGCCGTCCATGGCGCAATATGACTAAAATTGCCATCCATGGCAATTTTGCCCTGGGTTGTGGACAGGCTGTTAAGTAAAAGCTTTATCAAAAACAATGCAGAGAATCCAACCACCTTCCTCTTTTGCTGTTTTTTCTCAGGCTTTACTCTTAAAAAAGCAAAAAGCATAATGCTTTGATATTTCATAAAAGTATAAATAAATATTTTAAAGTTTTTAAATATATAAAGCTTTTTCAAGAAGCAAGTATAAATAAAAGGGCTTTTCGATACACAGTAGGAGTGGGGAAATGATAGATTAGTCTTTGGGGCCTTGATGAAGGCGCCGGTCCTTACGCACCGTATTTTGGTGCGTTAGTACCGCTGCGTCTTCATAGAGCGAGAGCGTGCCCAAAAGACTAATCTATCATTTCCCCACTCCTACGTCCTCTTATCCAACCCCCCTCATTCATATTTTCTCCCCCTTCACTATTTTAAAAATTTATGATAAACTTACAGTGTTATTATCTAAAGCAAAATTTATAAAAAGCAATCAGGAGAAGCTCATGAAAACGGATACTATTGCTGCAATCGCCACGGGTATGACAAATTCAGGAATTGGAATTGTACGTGTCAGTGGAGAGGATGCAATTTCCATTGTAAATAAAATATATCGTTCCAGGAATGGAAATAAAAAATTGTCAGATGTAAAAAGCCATACGATACATTATGGCTTTATTTATGATGGGGATGAATTGATTGATGAAGTGATGGTTTCTGTTATGAAGGCTCCTAATAGTTTTACGGCTGAGGATACGGTGGAAATTAATTGTCATGGCGGTATTCTGGTCATGAATAAGATACTGGAAACTGTGATTAAGTATGGGGCAAGGACGGCTGAGGCCGGAGAGTTTACGAAAAGAGCTTTTTTAAATGGAAGGATTGATTTGGCAAGAGCAGAAGCAGTGATGGATATTATCCATTCAAAAAGTGAATTTGCTTTGAAAAGCTCTGTCAATCAATTAAAAGGTTCTGTTTCCAATGAGATAAAAAATATTCGGGAAAAAATTATTTATGAGATTGCTTTTATAGAATCTGCCCTGGATGATCCGGAGCATATTTCTTTAGAGGGTTATCCGGAAGAATTGTCAAAAAAGACAGAACAATTATTGAAGCAGATTGATAAGCTGTTGCAATCCTCTGAAAATGGAAAGATATTAAAGGAAGGCATTCAAACCGTTATTTTAGGAAAACCCAATGCAGGGAAGTCTTCTTTGCTTAATCTGCTTGTTGGAGAAGAAAAAGCGATTGTTACTAATATTGCCGGAACTACCAGAGATATTTTGGAGGAATCTATTTCCCTGCATGGAATTGTTTTGAATATGATTGATACGGCTGGCATTCGTTCTACAGATGATGTGGTAGAAAAAATAGGTGTGGAGAGAGCTGTATCATATGCTTCTAATGCAGATTTGATTTTGTATGTAGTGGATTCTTCTGTTCCATTGGATGAATCTGATGAACAGATTATTTCTTTAATAAAGGAAAAAAATACTATTATTTTGTTAAATAAGACGGATTTGGATGGTGTAGTAACGGAAGAGTTATTGTTGGAAAAAATGAAAAGAAGTATAGCTTATGAAAATCCGGTAGAAAATGAGTTAGCAAAGACTAATCAAGTAAAGATCATAAAAACTTCTACAAAGGATAATACGGGAATAGATTTATTTGAAAATGCAGTAAAGGAAATGTTTTTAAAAGGAGATATTTCTTTTAATGATGAAGTATTCATTACAAATATGCGCCATAAGGAAGCAATTATGGATGCAAAAAATTCCCTTCTTTTAGTAAAGAAAAGTTTAGAGGATCATATGCCGGAGGATTTTTATTCTATAGATTTAATGAGTGCTTATGCTTCTTTAGGTACTATTATAGGAGAAGAGGTTTCGGACGATTTGGTAAATGAAATTTTTTCAAAGTTTTGTATGGGTAAATAAGGGGAATTTCATATGAAAAAAGATAATGGAAATGCAGAAGATAATCGAAAATTAACAAAGGCAGAAGAAAGAAGAAAAAAAGAATATGAAAAAATAAAAGAAAAAATGTTAAGGGAAGGATATGAAGAAAAAGATTTAACAATTGGTATTGTTTATGCAAATGTTATGGCATTTATTATGGCAATGCCATTCACTGTTTTATTTTGTATTTTGTTTTCTATTGGAAAACATTCTTTTAAAATGGAAATGAACTTTATAGAATGTATGATATTTTTTATTTTATTTTTTATATGTATAGTTGTTCACGAATGTATTCATGGAGTAACATGGGCCATATTTGCAAAAAATCATTTTAAATCTATTGAATTTGGATTTATGGTTGAATATTTTACTCCTTATTGTACTTGTAAATCTCCTCTAAATAAATATCAATATATAATTGGAGCTATTATGCCAACAGTTATTTTAGGAATTCTTCCATGTATCATTTCATTATTTAGTAAACAAACCTTTTTGCTTTATTTTGGTTTGCTTATGATTTTGGCTGGTGGTGGGGATATGTCCATTATTTATAAAATATTGTTGAACAGAAGTGAGAAGAAAGAGGAATTATATTTAGATCATCCATATAAATGCGGAACTATGATATTTGAAAAATAAGATAAATGATTAAAATATAGAAAGATGTGCAGGTATGTCAGAAAATAAAAATACTCTGGTAGAAAAAGTAGATGTATGTATAGTGGGTGCAGGTCATGCAGGCTGTGAAGCAGCTTTGGCTTGTGCAAGAATGGGACTTGAAACTGTTATTTTTACAGTAAGCGTGGATAGTATTGCCCTTATGCCCTGTAATCCAAATGTGGGAGGCTCCAGCAAGGGACATCTGGTAAGGGAAGTAGATGCTCTTGGAGGTGAAATGGGCAAAAATATTGATAAGACCTTTATTCAGTCAAAGATGCTGAATGTTTCCAAAGGTCCTGCTGTTCATTCTCTTCGCGCTCAGGCGGATAAAGCGGATTATACAAGAGAAATGAGAAAGGTGCTGGAAAATCAGGAGCATCTTACAGTGAAACAGGCAGAAGTATGTCAGTTATTGTGGGATGAGTTAGCAGAAACTAATCAAAGTGTAAAAAAGAAAATAAAAGGTGTGAGAACTTATACAGGTTCTGTTTATGAAGCAAAAGCTGTTGTTTTGTGTACCGGAACTTATTTAAAGGCAAGATGCTTATGTGGTGAAGCTATTACCCATACAGGACCAAATGGGTTGCAGGCGGCTAACTATTTGACGGATTCCCTGTTGGATATGGAAATTGAGATGCGCCGCTTTAAAACAGGAACTCCTGCCAGAATGGATAAGCGTTCCATTGATTTTTCAAAAATGGAAGAGCAGTTTGGGGATAAAGAAGTGATTCCTTTTTCTTTTTCCACTAAGAAAGAGGATGTACAAAAAGAACAAATATCCTGCTGGCTGACTTATACAAATGAAAGGACACATGAAATAATCCGGGATAATCTGGATCGTTCTCCTATTTATGCGGGAGTCATTGAAGGAACAGGACCCAGATATTGTCCTTCCATTGAGGATAAGGTAGTAAAATTTGCGGAAAAGGACAGGCATCAGGTTTTTATTGAGCCGGAAGGATTACATACAAATGAAATGTATGTAGGTGGTATGTCTTCTTCCCTTCCTGAAGATGTGCAGCTTGCCATGTACCGGACTGTGCCGGGGCTGGAGCATTGTAAAATTGTGAGAAATGCTTATGCCATTGAATATGATTGTATTAATCCAAACCAGCTTTATGCTACTTTGGCATTTAAAGAGATAGAAGGACTTTTTGCGGGAGGTCAGTTTAACGGCAGCAGCGGATATGAAGAGGCGGCAGCCCAAGGATTGATTGCGGGAATCAACGCTGCATTGTTTGTACAGGGAAAAGAGCAGATTACCATTGACCGTTCGGAAGGGTATATTGGTGTGTTGATTGATGATCTTGTGACAAAAGAAAATTTTGAGCCTTATCGGATGATGACTTCCAGAGCAGAATACCGGCTGCTTTTGAGACAGGATAATGCAGATTTAAGACTTCGGAAAATTGGTTATCAGGTAGGTTTGATTACAAAAGAGCAGTATGAATATGTTGTGGAAAAGGAAAAGCTCATTGAAGAAGAGGTAAAGAGACTTCAAAATACAAAAATAGGGGCAAATAAAGAAACCCAGAAATTTCTGGAAAATCACAACAGCGCTTTATTAAAAACGGGAACTACTTTAGCTGAAATTATGTGCCGTCCTGAATTATCCTATGAAATATTAGCAGAAATAGATCCGGAAAGAAAGCCCCTTTCGGATGATGTGATTGAACAGGTAAATATAAATATAAAATATGACGGATATATAAAAAGACAGCAAAAACAGGTAGAGCAGTTTAAGAAAATTGAAAATAAAAAAATACCCGAAAATATTGATTATGAAGATGTTCCAAGCCTTCGAATCGAGGCAAGGCAGAAGCTGAATAAATTTAAGCCTTTGTCAGTTGGACAGGCATCCCGTATTTCAGGGGTTTCTCCTGCAGATATTTCTGTTCTTCTTATTTATTTGGAACAATTTTATAAAAGGATATAATATGAATTATAA
>CAMWWJ010000162.1 GCA_947177925.1 uncultured Lachnospiraceae bacterium | reverse complement strand
ACTATCTGCTGCTGTCCGCCGGAAAGCTTCAAAACCTTGCGTTTTGCTTCCTCCTTCGTAAGCACCAAACGCTCCAAGATAGGCAAAGGCGGCAGTTTAGAAGTCAAAGCCACATTCTCGGCAGGCGTCATATAATCAATCAGATTATAGCTTTGAAAAATGAAAGCTACATTATTTTTACGATGCCACGCAAGTCCTTTTTTCTCAATATCCTCTCCTTGAAACAGTACCTGCCCGTCAGACGGACTGTCCAATCCACCAAGCAGGGAGAGCAAGGTTGTTTTTCCGCATCCACTCGGACCGAGGATTGCATAAATTTTCCCCACCTCAAAATCGGTAGATATATTTTTAAGAACCGTTCTATTTCCATCATAGGAATATTTAACATTACAAGTTTCAATGATACTCATATAGTTTTCCTCCTTAACTCATTTTTGTAAGAATATCTTTCGGCTTTGAACGAACAACAGTCCACGATGAAGCAACAACCGCTATCGCAATCAGTAAAATGCCAATCAAATATAAGGGGAGCAGATAAGCTGCGTCAATTTGTACATTGAGATTTGCTGTTCCCGTAGTAACTCTGGATACTAAAAACACTCCTGCTTTTTCCGCTATCAAATTGCTGAACGGTATAGAGGATGCAAACGAAATAACAGCTACAACAATAGTTTCTGTAAAGATTTGCAAAATGATATTTACCTTACTCTTGCCAATGGAAAGCAAAATCCCGATTTCCTTTTTGCGTCCCCGAATCCAGATTGTCAGAAGCAGGGTCAGAATCAAAACACTGACAACTGAAATAATAATAATTGTTGTATTTACCAGTTGCTGCAGGGACTCTAAAGGTGTAGAAACAACATCGTACTCATCGGTATCAATGCTGAGCTTCAAAGTTTTGCCTTTTAGCTCCGGCAAAGTAGCGATTTTGTCATAGACATTTTGAACACTAACAGGGTCTTCCACATAGATAGTCAACTGCTGGTATCCATTCAATTCCTTTTTAAATAGTTCAAACATCGTTGCATAATCGATATAGCCGCAGTTGGCGGGAATTTCATCCACGGTTAAAGCGTTCCCCGAAGTACCCTCTGTGCCGTCAAAAATCCCTACGATTTCAAATTCTGATATAGCGTCCGAATCCAGAGAGTACATCTTAATCTTATCGCCAACAGACAGTTTATTATAGTCGGCAAGCTCCTTTGAAATCAAACAAGCGTGTTTATCATCTGGCGTAATATGCCTGCCATCCACTAATTCGTATTTACCGTTTTGGAATTTGGAGCATTTTTCGGAGGATAATGTTGCAGTATAACTTGATGCTTCTCCATACTGTGTATAGCTCAAACCAAGGGCAGCGGGCAGATATTTGAAATCAACTCCTGCACCATAATAACTCGCTGTGTCCTCGGAATTGTAGTCCACAACGCCCTCAACCTTTCCGATTGCGTCTACAATTTCCTGTGTAATTAAGTCTCCGTTATAACTGTAAACCGTTCCCCATTGGTTTTGCTGACTGTCTGTATGTCTGTCCGGGTCAAGGTCAAGCAGAATTTTTCCACCAATAGCTGTCTGAACATCTGCTGTCGCACCCTTAGCTGCGTCACGAACGGCAATGCCCGTAAGCATAAAAGTCGCTATAAGCGCCAACACCAGAAATAGTATAACTGTCTTAAACTGTTGTCTGAAACAGTACAGACCTGCTCTTTTTATAAAGCTCATTCTAAAGCCCTCCTATGTCATTTATGACATTACTCATGTTTTGATAAAATTTCTTTTGGTTTCAAACGCATAATCATGATGGACGATACCAAGGTAGAAACTACAATTACGATTAATTGGCAAAAATAAATAAGCAATGTTTCTATGAAGCTCAGCTCCAGATAATTTTCAATTTGCAGGCTGTTTTGCATTCCTGCCGTTATTGTTTCTTCATTTAACAGGTTAGGTTGCAGATCGCCAAACAAGCTATGTCCTAAAAAACCTGTAACACACAAAGAAGCAATATACGATAAAATCAGTGCAATTATTGCAACTGACAATACCTCTAACAAAAATCCTGCCATAATCTGTCCTTTTGAAACTCCTGCTGCAAGTAAAATGCCTGCTTCCTGCATTCTGCCACGCATACGCATGGATAATAGCAAGGTTAAAAATGCCGTACTGACAACTGACACAAGGACAAGCAGTATCTTTACTAAATCTCCGAGAGAAGATAACCGGTCTGCTATCTTGGAATATCGAAAATCATTGGTACGGATAAAATGTGTTGTCCAGTCAATAGACTGCAATAACTGGACATTACGGGTAATACTTTCAAGTTTGGCAGGGTCAGTAATATAGAAATCAACTTCGCCCGTGTAAATACCTGCTTCACTTTCGTGCAGCTCGTTCAAAACATCAAGGCTCGCATATATCTCGTTATCAGCAACGCCCGCAGTAGGCTTAATTGATGTGTCCTCGATATTCAGCTTATATATTCCCAACACCTCTACTTGGGCATAAGCTGTTTTAATTGGTATTTCATCAATGTATGCTCCGTCGGATTCACCGAGCTTGGCGTGTGTCAGCGTAAGCGTATCCCCAACCGACAAATGGTTTGTGTTTGCCAACTGTTCGCTGATAAGGATTTTTCCGCTATCCGTTTCGGTAATATGTTTTCCTTCTACCAATACGGCTGTTTCGTCCGTAAAATCAGGGGCAAGTGCGGAAAAGCGAAGTGCGGTCACTTTTCCCATATTGCTTTCGGCTGTGTGTTTATCGCCGGGGATAAACTCTATTTTCTCGCTCTTGGCAAAACCATAATTGATAGGATTGCAATATCTGATTTCGCCCGTCTGCATAATCTCGTCTATTTCCTTTTGGGAGATATTGACATTGTTTTCTTTCACCTGCGTTTCGCCATTTTCATTCATCGACACTTCGGTGTTTGCCCTTATATAGAAAGCTGCACCGAGAGAAGTGCGAATATCCCTCGACAACCTTTCTGACGCATTCAAAACACCAAAGCACGAAATCAGGAAAACCGCAACTACGAATACCACCAAAAACAGACTTACGGTTTTTCCTTTTTTGCGTGATATGTAAGCAAAAGCTCTTTGTGTAAAATTCATCTAAGTTATTCAGCTCCTTTCTAATCTATCATACAGCCCTTTGATTAGCTTTTGATTTGATTTTCGTAAGGCTTTGATTTGATTGCAAAAAAGCTGCCAGCGATTACTGACAGCTTTTTTGTGGAATGAAACTACTATCAATTTAGATAGAGAGAAAAGACTACGCCTTGCTCTGTGTTCTTTATACAATAGGTCATACCGTGTAGGTCAAGGATTGTTTTGACAATGTATAGCCCCAGACCGCTTCCTCCGGTTGCCTTATTCCTCGATTTGTCTGCCCGATAAAAAGGTGTGAACATATGAGGAAGGTCAGCCTCCGGAATAGACGCTCCGGTATTTTCGATAACGAGAGTATTTCCATTTTCACAGGCTTGCAAGGATATGAAAACATCTTCGCCGCAAGGAGAATGCCGAACGGCGTTCACGATAATGTTAGACAGGGCTTTAGTCCAAAGATTAGGATTGACAGATAAAACCATATCGGTATTGATATTTTGATGTATCTGAATGTCCTTATCCTGTGCAAGCGGCAAAATAACCTGTATCGTATCATTTACCGTTTGTTTTAGCGAAACCTCCCGCAAGGTGTCCTCTAAGTCCATACTTTCCATTTTGGATATGGCAATAATCTCTTTCACAAGACGCTCTATATCTTCCGTGGCTTTTAGTGTTTCGGGCAGATATTTTTCGTGATTTTGATAATCCCCGTATCCTAAAATCATATTTTCGATTTGCCCTTTTAGGATAGTAAGCGGGGTTTTCAATTCATGGGATACTGCTGCAAAAAAGTTCCTGCGTTGTTCTTCCAATGTCTTGAATTTTTCTACATCGTCAGATAGTTGACTATTAGCGTTTGTTAATTCTTCCATAGTGACCTGCAATCGGCTTGCCATTGTGTTCAGACTGGAAGCAAGTACGCCAATTTCATCGTTACTTTCAATATCGCATTTCCAAGTCATATCAAGTAATGTCATTCGTTTAGAAATCTGACTGATTTTAGCAATAGGACTGACAATAACTTTGCTGCAAATAAAGGCGCTTAACGACGATAGCAACAAAATAATCGCAAAAACGACAGGTAAAAAACGAAGCAAGAGGCTTAATATTATATCAGCCGTTTGTGATAAAGAAGATACCACAAGTACGTATTCTGCTTTGCTGTCTGAAAAAGTAACTGTTGTTGCAATGCTTGATGTTGAGATTGTCAATTCATCTGTCTTTATTTCACCAAAGCTCAAAGCTTCGTTATCATCGCTGAGAATAGCTGCCGAGTTGTTTTGAATACAGAAATTATAGATTTCATTAACCGCTTCTTCATAACGCATATCCTGTAGTTTTGAAACAAGAATTTCGGTATTTGCGTCCAGATGCTTATACGATGCAATCTGATATTGTTTGGGCAGGACTGTCAATACAATTCCATAAATCAGCATACTGCAAATAGTAAGGGCGGAGAACACCCATAAAAACACTTTTATGCTTAAACTGTTTTTAATTTTCTTTCGCAATTCTGTATCCCACCCCTCTGACTGTTTCAATATAATCGACACCCAGTTTTCTTCGTAAATTCATAATATGGAAGTTCACACCCTTTTCATCCCCTGCAAAATCATAGCCCCAAACGAGATTTAGAAGGTCGTCCCTTGTAAAAACACGCCCTTTGTTTTTAAGAAATAGTAAAAGGATTTCAAATTCCAAATGGGTAAGTGCTGCCTCGTTTCCGGAAACAGTAACCTTTCGTTCTGTTTCGCTCAAAGTAATTTCCTTATAACGGATGCTGTCTGACGCCACATCTGATGACGTCCGCCGCAAGAGAGCCTCCACACGCTTTAATACAAGCTTTATGGAAAATGGTTTTGTGATGTAATCATCAGCCAATTTGTCAAATCCTTTAATCTGGTCATCTTCCGTATCAAGTGCAGTTAAAAGAATAATCGGGATTTGCGACTCCTGCCGTATCATTTCACATACCGTATATCCGTCAATCTTAGGCAGCATGATATCCAATAGAATAAGGTCAAAATTCTGTTCGTGAAAAGTGTTGATACCTTGTAATCCATCCGAAGCGGTAGTAACCTTGTACCCCGCAAAGGTAAGCGGCTCAGAGAGTATTTTCTGTATTGCCGCTTCATCCTCAATTATCAATATTTTCTTATCCATATACAGACCTCCACGCTAAATTATAGCAAGTGTTTATTAGTTTTTGATTAGGTTTCGCTTTTTCTTCGAGTATTATAGCATCAATCGAACAACTGTGAACAATTCGTGTGCCGGTCGTCAGAAGGGGTTTTAGGGGCATGGCATATTATAGGTTTTCTAATTGCACAAATCAATTGTGCATACTTCATCTTTGCACAGAGAAAAAACGCATGCCGCTTGCATCTTACCGCGGATTCCATTATAATGAGCGTAAGAAGTTCCAAAACCCTGTGCGCATATTTGGGCGGGACGGGTGAGGCAGATGAAAAGCAGGAGGCAGGACATGGCAAAAGAGAAGGATCAGGATATTGTATATAGCGAAAGAAAGCGGTGGATGTTTTTGGGGCTGCCCTTTACTTTTACCAAGTATATCATCAAAGACGATATGATTACCATCAATCAGGGATTTTTGAAAAAGGTGGAAAACGACTGTTATATGTATAAGGTACAGGACGTGGAGCACACGGCAAGCCTTGGTGAGCGTATCTTTGGAATGGGTACCATCACTTGCTATACGGGCGATACAACACATCCTAAGCTGATTTTACAGCATATAAAACGCTCCAAAGAGATTAAAAACTATATTTTAGAGGCGTCTGAGGCTGCCCGCATGAGACGGCGTACCTTGAATACGCTGGATATCGGTGCAGGTGGAATTGCCGATTTGGACGATGTGGATTAATTGCATAGAGCGGTTACACAACAGGACGGTGGTTGCTTCCCCCGTCCTGTTTATGGCTTCCGATATAGCTGTCAATCGGTAGAGTTTTCTTGTTGACCGACACAGTCACCTTCAGAAATCAGGCGCTCGAAGAGCAGTCCTGCCATAAACCAGAAGGGCAGGTAGTCAAGGCGGATGATTTTTTTGATATGCCACTTAGAGCGGCTGTAATCCCATGGGCAGATATCTTTTTTGTTTAAAAGGGTTCCTGTGATAAACTCACCTGTAAAAATCAGGGCGGCGTAGGACAGGCCTCTGACGAGCGGCGTCTTTTTCTTTAAAAGACGGCTGACGGGAGCGAGAAAGCAGGCGCAGCCGTAGATGGGAAACATCCAGATGGAAGTGTTTCCGGTCAGTTTGAATTGCCGTCTTCTGAAAGAATTGAGAGCGGTAAAGGTGATTTCCATGCACCAGCCCAAAATGCCGCAATGAATAAAATTATGGATATACTTTTTCATACAGAGAAGTATGTCCCCAAAAGGAAGAAATATACAATGAATTTTAAAGAGATGATGGAATATATGGAGTCAATTAAGGGCTGCGGCATTGTGCCGGGGCTTTCCAGTATCACGGAGCTTTGTAAAAGGCTGGGGAATCCGCAGGATGCGGTTTCGTTTGTGCACATAGCGGGCACAAATGGCAAGGGCTCGGTGCTGGCGTTTTTGTCTTCCATATTGAAATGCGCCGGTTACAGGGTGGGAAGCTATCATTCGCCGGCAGTGTTTACCTATTGTGAGCGGATTCAGATAAACGGGCGTGCTATTTCCCAGAAAGCCCTCTGTGAATGTATGGAGGAAGTGAAAGAGGCGTGCGATGCCATGACAGTGGAGGGGCTGGCACAGCCTACGCTTTTTGAAGTGGAGACAGTAGCTGCATTTCTGCATTTTCAGAAAAACGCCTGTGATATTGTGGTGTTAGAAACCGGCATGGGGGGCAGAGAAGATGCGACCAATCTGGTCAATACAACAAAAGCGGCGGTATTGACGCCAATTGGCATGGACCATATGCAGTTTCTGGGGGATACGCCGGAAAAAATTGCCGCGCACAAGGCCGGCATTATAAAAAGCGGATGTTATGTAATAACGGCAGGGCAGAAGCCGGAGATTCTGACAGAGATAGAAAAGGAAGCGGCGCAAAAGCAGTGTCCGCTCACAATAACCGGGGAAGCACAGAAAATCAAGTACGGTCTGGAAAAACAGAGTTTCTCCTATCAGGATGCGTCGGGAAAGCGCTATGAGGGGCTGGAAATCTCTCTTGCGGGAAAGTATCAGATAGAAAATGCGGCTTTGGCGGTGGAAACCGTAGGCAGGCTTGCCCTGTGCGGATACCCCGTCTCGGAAAAACAGCTTCGGAAAGGTCTTGCAGAGGCAAACTGGCGGGTAATGTTTCAGATAGCTGGAAAAAGTCCCCTTCTCGTTCTGGAC
>CAMWWJ010000161.1 GCA_947177925.1 uncultured Lachnospiraceae bacterium | reverse complement strand
GGGTATGGCATTCCAACCAGAAGTGGCATTCCAGCCCCTGTGACAGCTCATGCCCATCAAACTGCCCCGGCGGACACGGAAAATGGGTGGACGAGGGAAACTGGATAGACGAAGGAAAATGGGTGGATGAAGGGGAATGGAAATACAATTATACCGGCTACTCCGCTTCCATATCCGGAAGTATGTCACTGATGCCGGATGATATTGTGCCAACTGCAAACGGCAAGGATATGAAGAGCGGTCACGGTGTCAAGACAAGCATGAATGCCGTTTTATCCACGGATGCCCCCTCAGGCCATGTCACCAATCCACAGACTGCCTTTTCCGTGTTTCCGGAATTCCAGTACAACACTTACCTACGGCTCCTGCAGCGCGTTTCCAGCGGACGCAGTGCAAAATTCACTTTCCGGTCAAACGAGTTTTCCACTTACGGACGGGCGGTCCACTTTACCCCTGTGTGGTTCCCTGATAACACCAATTACGTGGTCTATACCCAGGTGTTGGATGACTGGACACCGGACGGGATGCTGTCCGTCAATCTAAACGACTACATCACCATACACGGCAGCCTCTTTGATGACTGGTATACAAACCGTGAGTGACCTTATTGCCTTATCCTATGAATCGCTGGTAATCTGCTGTATTTTAGGCTTTGCAGCATATGACATTTACAAAAAGCGGGTGCCTGACCGGGCACTTGTTTTTTCTGCCCTGTTGCTTTTGCATCCCTGCCGATCCATATGCAGGCTGCCGGTGCAGGAACATCTTTCTGGACAGTGCTTGGCCTTTCGCTGACCGGATGTGCGTCAGGCTTCCTGATCCTGCTTGCTGCTGCCATGCTCTCCAAAGACGGCACGAGGCTTGGTGGCGGCGACATCAAGCTGGCGGCGGTCACAGGTTTTATCTACGGCCCCTACCGGATGCTGGAAACCCTGATGCTTGCCGCCCTGCTGGCCGCCGCGGCCGCACTGATGATAGGCTGCCGGCGCAGGGACAAAACACTATCCATATAACAGCCTCTGTCTCCTAACAGCTGTCACAAGATATCTGGTAAACCGGTTCTGGAGAATATCCAGCTCACTTTTTCCTTCATTTCGTTTCCACATAGTTTTCCTCCACTGATTGAATCTGTCTACGGTATCAGAATCCTTCAGTGGAGGCCCTCTGCAGAAATATCCCAATGCAACACAAAAAGAGCCCAAACTACTTACTTGTTTTTTTTAACGTCCGTAGTTTGGCTCCCTGTTATAAAACTGCGCTGCTATGAAAAAAGCTTCCTTTTTCAGAAGCTATACATAACTGCCGACATCTCTTGTTTTGAAAAACAACCTTCGTATATTATATTTTAATCTTGATTTTATCAGTCATAATCAGGAAAGCAATTATTTTATCATAATCCGTCATAAAACGTCATAAAATGTTTCCTATGCAAAAAGACAGCCGCATCATTTTAGCGGCTGCCCTGTTTTTACTTCTATATATAATTCAAATAAATACGTTGGCAGAATCTGCCGTTCTCCTCATCCTTTTCCTCCCAGTACTCATATGTCCCCTCATGCTCCTCTACTATACGGTAGATGCTCTCCATCCCGAATCCATGGCGTTCCTTCTCCCTCTTATGGCTGACAAACCGGGGATTCTTCTCCAATACAGATTCCCCGATGCTGTTTTCCAGATAAATCTCCAGTCCGTCCATCCGGCAACGTACCGTCAATTCTATTTCCCGTGAGCCGCCCAGATTTTGACACGCCTCCATCCCATTACACAACAGGTTATCCATAATATTTCCTAATGCAATACTGTCTATCCGCTCCGGTTTTCCCATAATGACATAACAGAAATGGATTCCCCTCTCCCTGCATTTGGGAATCATTTTGATCAGCGCCGCATCCATTCCTTCGTTTCCCGTAGGCTGCGGCAGTTCCGGATAATCCCGCAGTCCGCTGCACAGCTTTTCCATATACGTTTCCACTTCTGCATACTTTCCGTTTTTCTGCATGCGGTACAGGATATCCAACTCCCCCTGCATATCATGGCGCCAGTGGTTAATCTCTCTGCCCACTCTGTACATATCCATAAGCCCCTCCAGCCGTTCCTGCTTCCTCTCCCGCTGGTACCTGGCCTCTATTTTCTCCTTCTGATACCTGCCCAGACGCTGATACAGCTGAACCAAAAATACGATAATCCCTGCCTCATCCAGCAGTATTCCAATCGTCAGTACATATCTTACGGAGCTTTCCAGATTTCCCGCTTCCAACCAGAACAACCCCATTGCAAGCAAAGTCATAAATACAAAGGCACCTGCTACGATTCCGTTTTCTTTTTCATAAACACCATCCTGTCTCCGAAAAAACACAGCCGCAATTTTCCCCATAGAAAATTTTACTGCCAAGGCAACAACGGATGCGTAAATACGCCTGTCTCCCTGCAGCTGCAGCATCTCCCCAAGGCTGTTTCCCGTAAGAAGCCCCATGGCACTGAAAATACCATAGGTACCAAGCATTGCGATCAGAACCCATAAAAGCCCGGATACCAGGAAGTCTTTGAATCTTCCCCTTAACGCCCACATACCGTACGCAATCAGGACCGCACCATAAAAAAATCCCAATGCGCCTTCAAAATCGATTAGTCTGTTCAGCGCTGTGACTGTCAAAAAATATGCAACACAACCTACAGTAAAAGCGCCCCAGCGCCTAAACCCGTTGTATTTCTTTGGAAATCCGTAATCTATATATTCCACTGCTATGACTGCCGATATGGCATTGATTACATATGCGCTGAACTCCATATTCTTTCCCCTACTCTGCTATATCCTACGCCTTTCCCTGTCATACAGCCGCATTGCCTCACGAACTGCATTTTTTCTGTCCTGGCCCATTTCAAGAACGCTCTCGTCCTTCAGGTATACCTCCCGGCTGCCCACTTCCCTGATATATTCCTGATTAACCAAGTAGTTCTTATGGATACGCAAAAAATAACAGCCCTCCAGCTCCTCTTCCATGGATTTCAGGCTGCCGTATTTTCTCAGCCAACCGCCGTCTGTTTTCTTTATCATCAGGCTGTGACCGTTGCCCTCAATATACATGATATCCCGGATTGGAATCTCCCTAAAGCCGAACCCTTCCTTCATTCGGTAGCTGACTCCCATAAATGCTGTCATCCGTAAATACTTCTTAAGCACTTTGAACATATCCCCTTCCAGGTTCCCTTTACGCACAAACCACAAAGGAGAATATTCCAGCGCATCAAAGACAAAACTCTCATGGATAGATACAAAAACAAGGCTGATTTGAGGACGATCCATGCAGAGCTTTGCCGCTAATTCAAAACCGTCCATTCCCGGCATCTCAATATCAAGAAAAATCAGATCATAATCCTCTCTGCGAGTGTCCGCATACAGGTCTTCTCCGTTCAGAAAAGAACGGATAATCAAACTGACCGGCTGCCCTGTTCTTTTTAAGCCTTTCCGCAGCGCAACTTCAATCTGCTCAATATCTTCCTGTTTGTCATCACATATCCCTACCCTGCATTTCCTCTTTTCCATTTAGTTTTTCCCCTATTTTATTTTCCGCCTGTATCTTCCACCGATTCTCCATCATTATTATCTTCCACCATACAGTTCTTGCAACACTGTAAAACTACCTGATTAAA
Source organism: uncultured Lachnospiraceae bacterium (assembly GCA_947177925.1). Lineage (GTDB taxonomy): Bacteria > Bacillota > Clostridia > Lachnospirales > Lachnospiraceae > RGIG3040. Next base: position 3,811 of record CAMWWJ010000161.1, on the reverse strand, counting down.
GGACATCTGTTCCCTCTCCTTCACCTGCTGCAGCCATTCATACAGAATCGGCGTAAACCGTATGGTTCTTGGTATGTCCGGATTCACCAGTTCTTTATCAAAATGCATTGCCATAATATGACCTCCGATTCCTGTCTATTCACTATGATTATAATCATTTTTTCGATGGCTTGTATATAACCGCATCCGAACCGTATTTGTAACCTATTTTATAACCATATGTCATATTATGTGTGCTATGTTCGTTAATTGCCTCCTCTACTTGTCATTGTTTAACACGTCATTCATAATTTCCATTATTGCTTTCTGCCTTGCAGGACCTATCCCTTTAATGCTTTTAAGCACAGACCAGCCTTTGTCTTCAATGTCTTCCAGATTATAGATTCTTTTTTCATGGAAGGCTGCCAATGTCTTCTCTGTCAGGGAAATATAATCCTCCAGCCGATGGCACGCCTGATAAGGCATAACTGTTTCCGTCCTTACCGAAACTCTCACTCCATCTTCTTGAACAATGAAAACTTTTCCATTTTCCCGAAGAGCATATCCGTACACTTTTTGTTTTGTTTCTTCTGCCATGGCACAGTGCAGTATAATCATTCTGTCCTCCGACCGGCTTATTTTTAATGACTAAAATAATGTTCAAACGGAATAAAACTTCTCCTCTCAGGGTGTGCTGTTAGGAGAAGTTTTATCCCAAATAACAATTTGCAAGTTAATATCTTCATGAAAAAATTCTCATCCCCAAGCCCAAATTAAGACCATTTGCGTGAAATGTTTACTTGCTAATACTTAACATTATTGATTGACTCTTGAATGCAATCCATGGCTTCGATTAGTAATTTACATCTTTTTATATGCTTATATTCATTGTCTCCATTATCAAACTCCTTATTAGTTGTATGCCAATATTCCTTACTCTCAAGGAATTCGCAAAATAAAAATATAATATGCTGGCTTTCGTACCATTCCTGACGTTTTGAACCACGCGGATAAACATTATTTTCCGTGTTAAGAAGTAACTCTTTTAGTTCTTTCGCAGCTGCTTGATATAATTGAATCTCTTTATCATCAGGTTTCTTATAACTTGGACAAATGTTTTTTATGTCATCTTCCACATAAATTAATGAGTATATATTACCCGCCTTAGTGTCCGATGTATTTAGTTGTCCATTTTCCTCCAGTTTTGTTCGCAAGGATTTAAGGCACAAAGAAAGCTTCGCATAAAACCCAAAGAATGCCTCCGCCCGCTTTTGCCGTATATATTTCCTAAACCACAATGAACCAACTATCATAGATGTAACAATCCCCACTGATATAGGATTTTCCTCTATAAAACAGAGGATACATTCTATTATATGCTTAATTTCTGATATCCATACTAAAAGCATTCTTTTGCCCCCTCATCAGTTTCCCAACTACCATAATCATTGATATATTTACTTATATACCCCGTTTCATTTGCCGTAAGTTCCAACATATCATCTTCTGAAATTCCCATATTGATATAATTTTTTTCTATATAATCCCGATATAAGTAGAGATGATTTACATGCAGCTCTTTAATTCGTTGTCTAAATGTTACTCCTTTCGAATTATGCTTGGGCAGATATTCTCCTTTCTGAAGAGTGTAATTTTCTCCACAAAAGCGCCTAGCTTCATCCTCATACATTTCGCACAAGGTTAATGCCGCAGCATAAACTGTTTTGATTACATACTTAATACTTATAACATCTTTCAAAAAGAATAGCGATGGTATAGTAAAGCAATGCATAGATGCCATAAACGAAAAGCTAGCCTGCCAGTCAAGTAAAAATGAATTGCCGGCATCGGTTATTCTTGCACCAAAATCACAAAAATTGTATTCTTGTAGTGGTTCACTTTTTTCAGGACCGTCATTCCAAATTTTTTTAAGAAGTTCCGCCAATACTGTTTCATCTGCTGTTCTATGAAAATTGTCATCTTTAACGCTTAATATGACATATGGCGCACTCTTTGTATCTCCATTTGACATATCACTTAATGCAATAAGCACCCGCGCAAACTGTAGAAATTCATCATCAGATATTTGCGAATAACCTTGTGGATTTACTAAAACACCTTTTATAAGTTCATAAAGAGAGCGTGTCATAAACATATCTGCCACAGACTTTGTTCGTCCATTTACATTTTCTCTCTCCTCAGGATAGTGAGATAGATATGTTAGTATTCGACGCATTAATGTCACACAGCCCTCATTAAAATATTCAACACCTTCAATCATAAACCTTTTTCCGTAATAAGTAGTCTCCTTCTTTCCCGTAAGATTTCCAATTCCTAAATTCTTCCATCTACCCTGTCTGCCACAGGAAATACTCCATTTGAACTGAAATTCTATTAACGCCCTACGAAGCATATAGCGAACAGAAGTATTATCCCGACCTACCGCAACCATAAGTTTATTAAATTCTTCAAAATTTATGTTTTCTTTTTTCCCATTCGTAAGCATTTTATATGTACTATAAGCCGCATGCGCCTGCGCTTTTGCATTCCTGCGTATCCCATAGCTCATTAACGGGGCAATGATCGATTGATAATCTGTTCCTATGGCCTCAGACCCATCTTTCATTATATTTTCCACAATCTCAATTATTTTATCGTTCTCAGCATTATTGAATTTTCCCTTAAGCCTATTATCCCAAATATATTCTTTCTTTTCCATCCAAATATCTGGTATTTGAAAATAACCCGTTATATCAGCAGTATTTTGTTCAACTTTAACAGGAGAATGCAAACGCTCATATCCCAAGAGAGCTAATGACGTCCTTCTCAAAACAATGATAATCTTAAAAGCTTTCCAACTAAGATCCGTTTTAATTCTGTTAAAATCACTTGTCACATTTGCTATAACAGCATTAACCGAATCATATAACTTTGCAATGTCACTATTGGGAATTTGAATTTTTAAGTCATCAAGCTTTATGTATTGCTCAATATTATCAATGACAATATATTGTTTTTTTTCTGGTGCCGAACAGTACATAATCCACATCAAGATTTCAAGTAGCGTTTCAATATTATCGCACACATTTTCCGAACTCAAAGAAGATTTTAATGAGCAAAACACTGCTGTTTCGCTGTCATTATCCCCTCTACGATACCTCCCGATATTTTGAAAAAGCTCTTTTCGCTCGGCATTTGCAAGATTCTCTTTTACTAGAATATTATTAAAATTGGCAAATATCGTGGCACACAAAAAATGGCAGTTTTTAATATATTGCATAATTCCATCAAATAATTTAATGCAAAACAGCCATAGTGGAGTACTATCAGGACATTTGTAAGTGTCTCCATATGTGACTTTTGTAGAGGCAACTTCCAAATCAAAATACGCCTTACCAAGCTCAAACTCAGATTCTCCAGATGTTATTTTTCGAATTTGTCTGTTAATTTCAATTGATTTTCCATTACCAGCCACACCCAGCATAAATAATGGATATTCATTTGGCGAATCACTGCTAAAGCGTAAATTAAAATTTTTTAACCGTTCTTGTAGTTCTTCAAACTGTATGTGGTCAACCGTATATTGATAATACAAGTGATTACGCTCATAATTGGGGGCAGATATTTTTTCCTCATAATCTCTTTTTTCATCATATTTTGAAGCAATTCGCAAGTTATCATAAAAGTAGGACGGACTGATATCTGTTGTGGTAAGTCCCAACCTGCTAAGAGCTTCTTTCCCTTTTCTGGTTATTGGTTCGCATAAAATAATGTCACTAATAGTCTCTTCAGTTAATAATCTATTATCGCTCATAGCAATCACCCTTTGTAA
>CAMWWJ010000160.1 GCA_947177925.1 uncultured Lachnospiraceae bacterium | reverse complement strand
TTTTTAGAATCACTATATTCGATTAGTTGTCAATCAATTTATCTTCATTATTCCAGCTATATAACTTACGGATTTCTGTACCAACAAGTTCCGCCGGATGCTCTGCTGCCAACTTCCTTAGTGCGTTAAAATGAACCTGTCCTCCGGAAGACATTTCCAAAAGGAAATCTTTTGCAAAAGTTCCGTCCTGAATATCCGATAAAACCTTCTTCATGGCTTTTTTTGTATCTTCTGTAATGATTTTAGAGCCCGTGATATAATCACCATACTCCGCAGTATTAGAAACAGAATATCTCATTCCCGCAAAACCTGACTGATAAATCAAATCTACGATTAACTTTACCTCATGGACACATTCAAAATAAGCATTTCTCGCATCATAACCTGCTTCAACAAGCGTTTCAAAACCAGCCTGCATCAATGCACAGATACCGCCGCATAAGACAACCTGCTCACCAAAAAGATCGGTCTCCGTCTCTGTACGGAATGTTGTCTCCAAAACACCTGCCCTTGCACCGCCGATAGCCAGTGCATAAGCCAAAGCACGCTCCAAAGCCGTTCCTGTAGCATCCTGCGCCACAGCTACCAGACAAGGGACACCTTTACCTGCCTGATACTCGCTTCTTACCGTATGTCCGGGTCCTTTTGGTGCAATCATAGTAACATCAACATTCTCAGGTGGTGTAATACAACCGAAATGAATATTGAAACCATGTGCAAACATCAACATATTGCCTTCTTCTAAGTATGGCTCAATATCTTTCTTATACATATCAGCCTGCAGTTCATCGTTAATCAGGAGCATAATAATATCAGCTTTTTTAGCCGCTTCTGCTGCTGTATAGACCTCAAAACCCTGTGCCTGTGCTTTTGCCCATGATTTGCTTCCCTCATAGAGACCGATAATAACATTACATCCAGACTCTTTTGCGTTCAAGGCATGTGCATGCCCCTGACTCCCATAACCAATAACTGCAATTGTTTTTCCGTCTAAAAGACCAAGATTACAGTCTTCCTCATAATAAATTTTTGCCTTATTCATATTGTACCTCCTTTATTGATATGACATCATATTATGTGTTGTATGACAACCGTACTACCTTTTGACAGTTTTGTCAATATATTTCGCAGAGATGATTGGAAAATACATAGATTGCAACAAAAAAACTGCCACGCCAATATTATGGTGTGGCAGTTTTTGCTGAAACTATTTCTACTCCAATTCTTCTGTATGGATAGCATTACTCAGGTGAATTTTAATTGCGCATTTAACGGCTTCTGAGTTTCGCTGCTCTAAAAACTTCATAATCATAGCATGGTCTTCATACGCATCTTTTGCTATAATATAAAGTTTATGGTCCAAATCGAATGTCTTTTCTATTGTTGCGGTTAATACCGGTAAAAATTGACTGATAAACTCATTATGGGACGCTTTAATAAGCGCACCATGAAAAGCAACCTCTGATTCTATTCTCTGTTTACCTGTATAGCTTTTCTTTAAATACTCCTGGCACTGTTCCCCCAATTCCAGTATATGTGCAATTTCTTCATCACTCGCTCTTTTGCAAGCCAAAGCAGCAGCTTCCGGTTCAAAAATCAATCTTGTTTCATATAAATCCCGTAAAGTCACTTTTTTGCTGTGTAATTCTTGCAAATCAATTCCACTATCTGCCTGACGTTCCATCTGATTCACAACAAAAGTACCTTTGCCCCTTTGAACATTCAGCAATCCTTCCGATATCAGAATATGGACTGCTTCCCGAAGTGTCGTTCTGCTAACCCTAAATTTCTCAGATAGCGCATTTTCGTTTGGAAGCTTGTCACCAAACTTATATACATTTTCTATAAGTATCATATTTCTTATCTTATCAGCAGTCCGCTGTGCTAAACTTTCTTCTTCCATATACTCATTTCCTTTCTGATAAGCAATACAATCTATGTGCCTTAATTTACTGAAACAAGTATATCATTAAACCGTTAAGCATGTAAATGGTAACCTCTAATTGGCTATCTACATTTTACATTCGTTCTTCACTAGATTTACTGGTTGTATCAAATCCGATATAACTGACAACAATTGAATATTTACTTCCTAACTTACTACTGTAAGCAATCTGCGGTCAAACGGTGCAGCACCAAAAGACATACAGGAACTCTTAGGACACTCTAACGTGAGTATCACAATTTCACCTCGTCTCTACTTTTCAAAAATGTGCTCCATCCCTTTTTTAATGACCAGACGCACATGGTCATCAACCAATGTATAAAAAATCATTTTCCCGTCTCTGCGCCGCTTCACCAGCTTATTAGACTTTAATAAATTTAACTGGTGGGACACGGCAGACTGCGTCATTCCAAGCCGCTCTGCCAGTCTGCATGGCCCCCTCCTCCCTTATAACTTTTTCACAAACAGACAGCGGATTGCATTCAGGACCGCAAGTATCATAACTCCCACATCCGCAAAAATTGCAAGGTACATATTTGCAATGCCCACAGCCCCTAATGCAAGGCAGGCAAATTTAACCGCCAGTGCAAATACAATATTCTGATAGACAATACGCAGGCATTTTCTTGAAATCTTGATTGCCTTTGCAATCTTGAGCGGGTCATCATCCATCAAAACAATGTCTGCCGCTTCGATTGCCGCATCCGAACCCATTGCGCCCATAGCAATACCGATGTCCGCTCTGGAAAGCACCGGCGCATCATTGATACCGTCGCCTACAAATGCCAGCTTTGCCTTGCCCAGCTTCATCTGCAGAAGTTCTTCCACCTTTTCCACCTTATCAGCCGGAAGGAGCTCACTGTAAACCTCATCAATCCCAAGGGAGGCGGCAACCTGATCTGCCACTTTCTTCGCATCCCCGGTCAGCATGACAGTCTTATCCACCCCCGCTTTCTTTAATTCTGCAATGGCTGCCTTGGCATGAGGCTTTATAATATCGGAGATTACGATATGCCCTGCATATTTTCCGTCTATTGCCATGTGAATGATTGTTCCGGTCTGATGGCAGTCCTGATATGGAATGTTCAAGTGCTTCATCAATTTATCATTTCCGGCAGCCACTTCTTTACCGTCTACTTTTGCCGTCACACCATTTCCGCTGATTTCCTGTATATCTGATACACGGCTTCTGTCAATTTCCTTTCCGTATGCACGCTGTAAGCTCTTGCTGATGGGATGGGAAGATGCGCTCTCTGCCAAAGCCGCATATTCAATCAGCTTCTCATTCTCTATCGTAGAATGATGAATCCCATTTACTTCAAAAACACCTTTTGTCATGGTTCCAGTTTTGTCAAAAACAACATATTTGGTTTGAGAAAGGATTTCAAGATAGTTAGAACCTTTCACCAACACACCCTCTTTGCTTGCACCTCCAATTCCCGCAAAGAAACTCAAAGGAATACTGATTACCAACGCGCAAGGGCAGCTGATAACTAAAAAGGTCAATGCCCGGTAAATCCAGACACCCCAGTCTGCGGACAGCCCCATAAAGAGCATACGGACAATCGGAGGTAGGAACGCCAGCGCTAATGCACAGTAGCAGACAGCCGGAGTATAAATTTTTGCAAACTTTGAGATAAAATCTTCCGACTTTGATTTACGGGAGCTTGCATTTTCTACCAAATCCAAAATCTTGGAAACCGTGGATTCCCCAAACTCTTTCGTTGTCTGTATCTTCAATACACTTGTCATACTGATACATCCGCTGATCACTTCATCACCGACTTTTGCCTCCCTCGGCAGGCTTTCCCCGGTCAATGCACTGGTATTCAGACTGGATGAACCTTCAACGATAATTCCATCAATCGGCACTTTCTCTCCCGGCTGAACAACGATAACGCTGCCAATTCCTACCTCATCCGGGTCTACCTTCTCCAATTTGCCATTTCGTTCAACATTTGCATAATCAGGACGGATATCCATCAGATTACTGATGTTACGGCGGCTCTTACCCACTGCATAACCTTGGAACCATTCGCCAATCTGATAAAACAGCATAACGGCAATCGCTTCCAAATATTCACCATTTTCATAAATAGCCAGCGCCATTGCTCCAATGGTAGCCACTGCCATCAGAAAACTCTCGTCAAATACCTGACGGTTTTTAATTCCTTTTGCCGCTTTCCTTAAAATGTCATATCCGATAATGAAGTAATCAATCAGATAACACGCAAAACGTATCCACCGCCCTGCAGACGGGAATAAATAATTGTCAACCGTATCAAACGTTTCTGCGGAAATAAACTGGAGTGACAATAATATTACGGCAGTAATCAAAATCCGAATCATCATAATCCTCTGCTTTCTGGTCATTCCTCCTTTACGGCTACCGACAAAAATGAGAACAATGGCAGCCATTATAATAACTACCATCAGCAGTATGCTTATCACTAATTCCTGCATAACTATCTCCTTTCAATAATTAAGTAATTGTTTATTCGTCTGTGGCAGAAAAGGCACCCCTAAACTGCCGAAGTGCATTTTTAAGGGTGCCATCCATTCCACTGCCCTGCATTGCAAGGCATGGCAGTTCTGATCAAAGAAAAATTTCACAGTCAGGCTCAACCTTTTTGCAGGCTTTCAGAACATCCTCCATTACCGCATTCGGCTCTTTTCCTTCCTCAAACTCCACGATCATCTTCTGGGTCATGAAATTCACGGTTGCGCTCTGCACGCCGGAAGTCTTTTTGGCAGCATCTTCCATCAGGTTTGCACAGTTGGCACAGTCCACTTCAATCTTGTAAGTCTTTTTCATAGGGATAAATCCTCCTTGTTAAATATATTTTATGTTTTTATGATTAAGTACTTGTTTAATCATTATGGTTGCAGTATAATACTGCCAGAAACAGAAGTCAATACTTTAAAAACACACACTTCCAATTGGGCGAAAAGCATTTCCAATCGGGCGAAAACGGAGGAATTTATATGTTAAAAAAAGAACTGCCACACCATCACGAAGAAGAAACCGAGACATCCCGTATACAGGAACAGTTAAGTAATATTGACAATTTTCAGACGGTTGCAGAAATCTTCAAACAGCTTGGAGACACCACCAGAATCCGCATCTTCTTTCTGCTGTGTCACTGTGAAGAGTGCGTGATCAATATTTCCGCCCTGCTGAATATGTCCAGCCCGGCAGTATCCCATCACCTCCGCCCGTTACGAGGCGGCGGCCTGATCGTCAGCCGCCGTGAAGGGAAGGAAGTCTATTACCGGGCAGCAGACACACCGCAAAGCCAGCTTCTGCACCAGATGATCGAGCAGGTTATGGAAATTGCCTGCCCCAAATAAAGAGAAATAAAGGAAGGTATCAAAATGATAGATGAATTGACAGGCATCCGCAGCTCCTTTGTCAAACACCATAGCACGGATCATATAAAAGCAATTGAATTATATCCCGGCATTGAATTAACCTACCTTACCCTGACAACAGACCATTTCTCTGTACATCATGCCCCTCTCGACCACATACTTGAAATCAATTACTGCCACTTAGGACGTATTGGATGGAAAATGGGGAATGGAAACAGTATCTATCTCGGGCAGAAGGATTTTTCCCTGCACACCATGAAAGCCTGTGCGGATTCCGTCATGTCCCTGCCAAACGGAGATTATGAAGGGCTTACCATCAGCATTGACTTAAGAGAACTTACAGATAATCCTCCGGAGGCGCTTTCCGGAACAGGAATCACAGGGGCATTTCTGTATGACAAGTTCTGCAAAAACAGTCCCATTACCTCACTTGCAGGAAACGAACAGACGGAAAGCATTTTTTCCGCATTCTACAGCCAGCCGGAACCTCTGCAGCTTGCCTGGCAAAAAATAAAGGTATTGGAACTTTTGCTGTATCTTGGAGGGTTAAAACTTGACTCCAAAAACTGTCTGACGGAATATCAGTCAGAACAGATTGAGATTATCAGGAAGATCCATAAACAGCTCGCAGAGCATATGGAACAGAGATTTACTATTGAATCACTGTCAAAACAATATTTGATAAACCCTACCACATTAAAAACTATGTTCAAATCGGTCTATGGAACCTCGATTGCCGCCCACATGAAAGAACACCGCATGGAACAGGCAGCCAAACTGCTCCGGGAAACCAGTTTGAGCATTGCTGAAATTGCAGGAAGTGTAGGATATGACAGCCAGAGCCGATTTACGGCAGCCTTTAAAGCGTACTGGGGAAAGCTCCCCAAGGACTATCGGAACAATTGACCATTGACGCTTCTTCATACACATATAATATTCCAGCGCTCACGGCTTTTTCCGCATCTTTTCTGGTTGGGTACATTTTCCTTGTCAGTGACAGATTTATTTCGCATTAAACTATATTAAAACAAATTGGAAGTTGCATGTTATTCCTGTATTTCCGAAATCGCAAACAGTACGGCTTCACCACTGATTTTGATTCGCCCATTTCCTGTTATATGACAATGAAGTGTACCACCACGCTTCGATGCCTGATAAGCAATTATATTATCTTTATTTAATTCTCTTGACCAGTAATCGGCAATTTGGCAATGGGCAGAGCCACAAACTGGGTCTTCTGGTACTGCTAGTTTCGGACAAAAACTACGGGAAACACAATCAATATCTTTACCTTTTGCAGTAACATTTTGAATCCTGCCTTCGATTTTCATAAGCAGGCTTTGGTCTGGATTCATATCCCGAACAATTTCATCACTTTCAAATACGCAAATCAAATCCATTCCCAAAATCGCTTTGATTGGACGACTGCCAAAAGCCGCTTCCATAGCATCTGTGACTGGAATTTCTTTTAATTCGTAAGTTGGGAAATCCATCTCATATAAATTCCCTTTTCGAACAACTGTAAGCATGCCGCTTAATGTGTTGAATTCCACCTGTTTTGCATCTGGTTCATAATAATTTAGAATCACAAAGGCAGATGCCAAGGTAGCATGACCGCACAATTCCACCTCTGTTCCTGGTGTAAACCAACGAAGATGATAGCCCGTTTCTTCTTTTACGATAAAAGCAGTTTCAGATAAATTGTTCTCTGCTGCAAGCTGCATCATCCATGTTTCTTCCGGCCATTTATCCATAACACAAACAGCGGCAGGATTACCACTAAATACTTTGTTTGTAAAAGCATCAACAATATATTGCTTCATAAAAACATCCTCCATAAAACCTTATTTGTCAGTCTCTCCCAACGTCAAAATTATACCTCTATTCTTTGCAGATTTCCATACAAATCGATGCATTCCTATCAGCCAGTCTATTTCCATGCATAGAAAAGTGGCCAGAGGCATCTGGCTCCCTCCTCTCATTCAGCCCCGAAAGGAATGCTCATATACGGTAAAGAAACAGAAACCGAAAACAAGAGATAGACCGCCAGCACCACACTATTCCAAACATAAAACGAAAAGAACTCATCATGGAAATGCCGGCGACTGCGAAATCCCTCTTATTACTTATTTTTTTATAAACAGACAAAAAGTTTGATAATAAATTGTAATTGATGTTCCCATATTTGCAGGTCATGTTTACAAAC
>CAMWWJ010000159.1 GCA_947177925.1 uncultured Lachnospiraceae bacterium | reverse complement strand
CTTTACCGGTTTTTATGCAGTCAATTTTAAAAAGTATAAGGCATTCTATCGTGTGTATGATAGCTATATAGAAGTTATCAGGATTATTATGGAAAAAAGGGATTACATGAAGATATTGTTTGGTGAATCCGAATAATGGAAAACAAATGGCGCTTGTATCAGTGATGCAGGCGCTTTTATTGTGTTGGTCTCAAATGATATTTCTTTGCAGGCGGTTCCTTCCCAATCTGATAAAAATCAAAAAAAGAACTATTTCAACTATAAAGTATGGTATAACTAAGAGGAAGAGTAAAAAGCTCAAGAAGAAAATAGAGAACCCATTATCATCCCTCATTTCAGATGCCACGTTTTTGGTCATGCGTCTTGCGAAAATAAAACGAACATTAAAATAATTCAGGAGATAATGGGTTATGCAAACATCTTCAAGGGAGTGTCTGACGTTGTTCTTCAAGATAAAAATTGACAACAAATTTTATAAAAACCGTATTGAACAGTACCGAATAATACTTTTCCCCGAAACTGCTTAGAGCTTCTCCGGTTCTGGATATTCTACACCGAAAGTATCGACAGTAACGCTCTGCATCACTTGATTTTCAAGGGGTCTGTCGGAATAATCGGTAGCTGTTTCAGCAATGCGGTTCACCACATCCATACCTTCTATCACCTTTCCAAATGCCGCATAAGCGCCGTCTAAATGGGGACTTGTCTTGTGCATGATAAAGAACTGGCTGCCTGCTGAATTGGGGTGCATGCTCCTTGCCATGGAAAGAATGCCTTCTGTATGCTTTAACTGGTTATCATAGCCGTTAGAAGAAAACTCTCCCCGAATGCTGTAGCCGGGACCTCCCATACCAGAGCCTTCCGGACAGCCTCCCTGAATCATGAAGCCCTTTATGACACGGTGAAAGATGAGACCGTCATAAAAGTTTTTTTGAATCAGGCTGATAAAATTGTTTACAGAAATCGGTGCGATTTCGGGATATAATTCAGCCTTTATTATATCACCGTTTTCCATGGTGATGGTTACGATTGGATTTTGAGCCATAATGGTGTCTCCTTTTCATTTAATAAGATGTTTTTTTCTTATTTTAAAGGAAGGCGGTGTAAAAAGCAAGTAAGCAGTTCGGTGGGGCGAAAAGCAATTTTCAGTCAGAAGCATGTTTGCATACCATAATAATTCTATAAATTAGTATCTTTATTGTTTTCAAACAGGTGTTGTAGGTGCTATAATAAAATTATATAGAAATTAGAAAAGTAGGCGGTCTTCTTGATAAATCGAATCGTACTGGCGTTAAGTCCGGCAGTTCCCCAGGAACAAGTCGATGTTTTTGTACAAAAAAATAAAGAGATAATAGTAAAAGCTGAAAAAAAGGACGAGCTGTTTCAATATGGGAAAGAGCATGCATTGCTTATTACTGACAGGGAAGACTTTTATGAAGAAGCCTTGAAAAAGGGAATTGCATTTTTAGTTCACTTAAATGCGCTGGATCCTTCTAAGTCTTTTCCAAAGGCAGTTTATGCAATTACAACTCTGGAAGGTGTGGAGATGCTCTATTTGGAGCAGGTCTATAAACGTTTTCATCATATTCCCTGGCACATACTGGATACAAAGCGGTGCAGGGTTCGGGAAATGACTTTAGAGGATTTGGATGCACTATACAAGGTTTATGAACACCCTTCTATAACCCGCTATATGGAAGGATTATATGAGGACAAGCGGAAAGAAGCAGAATATACAGAGGCGTATATTAAAAATGTATATGGCTTTTACGGATATGGGCTCTGGATTGTAGAAGAAAAAGAGACCGGTCGGATTATCGGACGGGCAGGCATCAGCCACAGGGAAGAATATGAAGAGCCCGAGCTTGGCTATGTGATAGGAAAGCCTTATCAGAATAAAGGCTATGCAACCGAGGTCTGCAAGGAAATTCTGCAATATGGAAGAGAAGAAATAGGCTTTCAGCATTTTAATGCCTTTGTGCATAAGGAGAATCTTTCCTCTGTACGCATCTGCGAAAAATGTGGATTTGTCCGTAAGGGAACGGCACAGATTGGGAATGAGATATTAGAGCGGTATTATATATAGAAAGATGGAGGGATTTTCAAAAAAGTATTTGACAAACGAAAAATACGGAGTATAATAAAGGTCAAACAAAGGTGTTTTTGCAATATTCGTATTGCAGAAGCACCTTTTTTATTATTTTGCTAAGGAGGGAAGCCCAATGAAAAAATTAGAAATTATTATTAAGCCTGAAAAGCTGGAGGATTTAAAAGCAATTCTGGACGATTGCGAAGTAAACGGTCTTAATATCGTAAACACCATGGGTTACGGAAATCAAAAAGGTATCGTGAAGAAATACCGCGGCGCCGAGTATAATGTGAATTTATTGCCAAAGATTAAAGTGGAAACAGTCGTAGCGGAAGAAGTGGCAGAAGGCCTGATTGACAAAATCGTAAAAGAAATCAACACAGGAAATTATGGCGACGGTAAGATTTTCGTATACGACGTGGAAGATGCCGTAAGAATCCGTACTGGTGAACGGGGCGAAAGCGCATTGTAGTTTTTGACTGAAGGAAAAAGGAAAATGAAAAAATTTATCAATTATCAAAGGTGATAATAAAAGAGATAAGATCTCTCTTGTTATTACCTTTTTTATGAGCAGAAAGAGGAGCTGTTCATAAAAAGAAAAGGAGGAGAAAATTATGGATATGAGTGTATGGTTCCTTATGGGAGCAGCGTTAGTATTCTTTATGCAGGCAGGATTTGCCATGGTGGAAGCGGGTTTTACCAGAGCAAAAAATGCAGGTAACATCATTATGAAAAATACGATGGATTTCTGTCTTGGTACGGTAGCGTTTTATCTGATTGGTTTCAATCTGCTTTGCGGAGAAGGCGGATTTTTCGGATGGGGTCTGGACCCTTTCAGCGATTTTGGAAATACGGACTGGTCAGCCTTTGTATTTAACCTGGTATTCTGTGCAACGGCGGCAACCATTGTATCAGGTGCTATGGCTGAGCGTACCAAGTTCATTACATACTGTATTTACAGCTTTATCATCAGTTTATTTATTTATCCTATTGAAGCACACTGGATTTGGGGACCAAGCGGAAGCGCATGGCTTACGGACATGGGATTCATTGATTTTGCAGGTTCCTGTGCCATCCATATGGTAGGCGGTATTGCCGGTCTGATCGGTGCCGCATTCCTGGGGCCGCGTATTGGAAAATATGATGAAAAGGGAAAATCCAAACCTATTCTGGGACACAACATTACCATAGGAGCCCTTGGAGTATTTATTCTCTGGTTTGGCTGGTACGGATTTAACGGTGCGGCTGCAGCAGATACTACCCAGCTATCACAAATTTTTGCAACAACCACCATTGCTCCGGCAACAGCTACCATAACAGCTATGGTCTTTACCTGGATTAAAAATGGAAAGCCGGATGTATCCATGTCTCTAAACGGCGCTTTGGCAGGTCTGGTTGCAGTGACAGCCGGATGTCATTGCGTGGATGCGGTAGGTGCGTTTTTCATCGGTGCGATCGCAGGTGTCTGGTGTTGTGTTGTCGTATTGGTTGTGGAAAACAAATTCAAGGTGGATGATCCGGTAGGTGCGGTAGCTGTCCATGGCGCCTGCGGTCTCTGGGGTACTTTGGCAGTAGGTCTGTTCAATTATGATACCGGACTTTTTTATGGCGGCGGATTCACTCAGTTAGGGTTACAGGCTCTTGGTATTCTATGTGTAGGGGGCTGGGTGACCATTTGGATGCTGTTGCTGTTTACCATCCTGAAACATACCATAGGCCTTAGAGCATCTGCAGCAGAAGAAATAGAAGGACTGGATTCTACTGAGCATGGTCTGGAATCTGCATATCCTGATTTCCAGGCGGCAAATTACAAACAATAAACAGGTGTTTATCTAAATTCCTTAGTTGGTATAAACATGGGCAGGAAACTGCCGGCAGACCCTGAGTGCTTTTAGCACTTGGGGTTTTTGCTTTACTTGAAAGAAATGTAAGCTGGTGGTTATAGTTTTCGTTGAAAAATAAGAGGCGGAATGTTATACTATGACTATATATTTAGTGTAAAAGGAGAAGTAGATGAAAAGGGTGCATGGAAGCTTATATTTTTCTCTTATTTTAATGACATGGATTCCTTTAGTGGGATTTGCCATAATCATGCTGGGATATGCCACAAGCATGTTAAAGACAGGCATGGAGGAGGAAGTGGAAGAGGCGCTTAGAAACCTTGGAATTTCCATTATAGAGACTTATGAAACAGCATATCCCGGTGACTACGGAATGGACCGGGAAGGACATGTGATAAAAGGAGAGCATGTTTTATATGGCGAATACTCGTTGATCGATCACATGAAAGAAGAAACCGGGGTAGAAGTCAGCCTGATCTATGAAAATACAAGAATGCTTACAACAATCAGAAATAAAGAAAATAAGCGCATTGGAGGCACAGTCGTTTCCGAAGTGGTGTTAGAGCATGTGCTCAAAGACGGAGAGGAGTTTTTTTCCAAGGATTTATCCATTTCAGGAGAAAAGTATTATGGATATTATCTGCCCCTTGTAAATAGCGACGGTGCGGTGGCGGGCATGCTGTTTGTAGGAAAGCAGCAGAAGGAAGTAAATGGAAAAGTCAATCGTATGATCGGCCAAATCCTTATCATTGGTCTGATTGTACTGGTTTTTGCAGCGGTTTTCAGCATTTGCTACACGAAAAATATTATAAATGCCATTGATAAAATGATGGAATTCCTGAGAAAAGTAGCAACTGGTGATCTGTCCGCCAGACAGGATGAAAAGCTGATTGCCCGCAATGATGAAATTGGAGAAATGGGAAGGCTTGCATTGTCCGTACAGCAATCCTTAAAGACGCTTATTGAAAGAGACGGTCTTACTAATCTTTACAACAGGAGAAGCGGTGAAAGTAAATTAAGAGAACTGGAAAAGCAAGTAAAGGAATCGGAGGATACATTTTCCATAGCATTAGGAGACATTGATTTCTTTAAGAAATTTAATGATGATTTTGGACATGAATGCGGGGACGTGGTGCTGAAAAAGGTAGCGGAATGCTTTGAGCAGCATATAACAGGTCATGAGGAGTATGCCATTCGATGGGGCGGTGAGGAATTCCTTTTGATTTTTATGGGGCTGGATGAAAAAAAGGCATTTCTGGAAACGGAAAAAATATTAAGCAGTATTCAAAATATGAAGGTTACATATGGAGACAAGGAGGTTTCGGTTACCATGACCCTGGGAGTGGCAGAGTATAGAAAGGACGAAACCATAGACCGTCTGGTAAAACGTGCTGACGATAGTCTGTATAAAGGAAAAGCATTGGGAAGGAACAGAGTGGTTGCAGGATTATAAAAGGATTTGCTGGGGGATATAAAGAGGTTGCAAATATCAGAAGCGGCAAGATGCCCGCAGAGAAAAAGTAGTGCACTTAGGGCTTTCAAAAAAGAAAAAAACATGGTAAAATAATTATATTCTGTTAGAAGGTAACAGATATGGGGATGTGATGAAATGAAGTAATAATAAGGAGGCTTATTATGGCAGATAAAAGTAGACAAAAGAAGGCTTTTAAGGAAAAACAAATAAAAGCCCCGGACAAAAAATTGCCAAAGAACATAAAGAAAGTTACAGAAAAATCAGGCAAAAGAAAGCTGGCAGTTTCCCAAATCGGGCTTAAGATTTATGGGCTGGTTTCTGTTTTAATCGTTGTTTCGCTCTGCGGTATTCTTTATCTGGCAGAAACCTTATCCAATATGAGTAAGGTAAATGAGCAGATTATCAATAATGAAGTGGCGGACATCGAACTGATTTCAGAAGTGTCCAGAGATTTTTCTTACATAAACGGCAAAGTGCTCACTCATGTAATAGCAGTGAAGGAGCACAAAATGAATGAGTATGAAACAGTAATTACGGAAGAATTTGCAAAGCTGGATGCAAAGGTAGAGACTTTGGACGGACGTTTGGCGGAGGGAGATCCCAGAAAAGAAATCTTTGCTAAATTTATACTGGATTATGAAAGGTATAAGGGAGTGGTAGAAAGCCTTCTTCAGACCAGCCGGGTAAATAAAAATCAGGCAGGAGTGGTGGTTACTACCAACTTTGCTATTTTTGATGATAACGTAGAAGAATATATTGACGATATGATGTCAATCAGCAATGGGAACATGGAAGCGGCAAAGGCGACATCCAATGCATATTCCGCAAAAGTTCCTTTTGTAGTAACTATTTGCTGTGTATTCCTGATAACGGCTGCCCTTGTTATTATTGCCATTACGTATTTTACAGTAGTGAAGCCTTTAAAGAAGGTTACATTGGAGCTGGAAAATATTATGGAAGCAATCGAAGCGGGCAGGGGAGATCTTACTTCCCGTATCCATATCAATTCCAAGGACGAAATAGGAAAGATGGCAAAAGGCATCAATTCCTTTTTGGAAATGCTTCAGGAGGTTATTTCCAGTATTTCCATTTCCTGCGACCAGTTATCTAAGCGGCAGCAGATTGTGGAAGATAATGTTGAAAGCGCCAGCAGGGGAGCGAATGATACTTCTGCAACATTAGAGGAGCTGGCAGCAGGCATGGAAGAAGTGGCATCCAGCGTTTCTCTGGTAAAAGAGGAGACAAGGAAGGTAGAAGGCTCTGTAGATGATATTGCAAAACAGGCGGAAGACGGTGCATCCTATGCAGGCAATATTAAGGAAAGAGCAGAAGAGCTGGATATTAAGGCAAAACAAAGTAAAAGTGAAGCTCGTAATATTGTGGGCGAAATCAATACGGCAATTACTGTTTCTCTTGAAAAAGGAAGAGAAGTGGATAAGATTACCGGACTTACCAATGAGATTATGGGAATCGCCCATAAGACCAATCTGCTTGCGTTGAATGCTTCCATTGAGGCAGCAAGAGCAGGTGAAGCAGGAAGGGGATTTGCGGTAGTTGCAGATGAAATCCGTCAGTTAGCGGATAATTCCAAGGAAACCGCAAGCAATATCCAGGATATCAGTGCAGAAGTGGTAACCAGTGTGGAAGAGCTGTCTGAAAATGCCAGCAGGCTTATGGAATTTGTTAAAAATACGGTACTGGCAGATTATGATGCATTGGAAGCAACCGGACAGCAGTATTATCAGGATGCAGATACCATTAACAATATGATGTACCAGATGTCCTATGCTGCAGAAAAGCTTACTGCCGTCATGGATAAGGTGTTAAGCGCCAATGAAGGAATTTCCATAACAGTCCATCAGAGTACAGAGGGCATTACCAATGTGGTAGGCAATACCTCAGAGCTTGCAGGCGGTATGAAAGAGGTATTGATGGCATCTCAGGATGTGAATAAGGTAATTGTGGAATTGATGAGTCATATTAGTCGGTTTGCGGTGATTAAATAAAGAGGTGTGATGGGAAAGAGGCTGTTGTAGACAGCCTCTTTTTTTTAGGGGGGTGGGGTTGGGTTTTTTTTTTAAAGTTATACAGTGTAATGCAGTACATTTATGCGTTTTGGCCATAAGAGGAACCAAGAGGGATTTATAGAGATGAAAGTTATAC
>CAMWWJ010000158.1 GCA_947177925.1 uncultured Lachnospiraceae bacterium | reverse complement strand
AAAATAAAGATAGCATGAAGATTTATAGTTTTAGACATATACCCGTGCTTCTCGCCAGACTTTCACATATTTTCGTATTCCAATATATGGCACCTGCACAAGTAGCAACAGGAGTAGGAGATTTACTGGCAGTATCACTTTTATCAATTTTCCAAAGTAAATAATAAATGCAACGCTTGCCAACGTTACCATATCAGTAATCATATTGCAACATTTTTTCTTATATAGTTCTGTAACCTTTACTCCCGCAAACACCGTCAATATTCCGATTATTTTTCTTCTGTCAGGCTCCCAAACATACCTTTATAGCCTTTCTCCAATATCGGAGTACCTTTTGCCAGCAGATACAGCTTTGTATTCAGCCATTCCTCCCGCAAGTCCTCAAGTAGTGCCACGCTATCAGTAAAGGTTACCGCATCTTCAAAGCCCTGTGGCGGCTTGTAATATTGTAGCTTCACAAAACCATATCTACCAACATCAAGCACCACAATATTCTTCATCTCATACAACTCTGCAAACGTATCAGCTACCTTTTGTCGCTTCTCACTCTACTTATTTTGGGCAAAACCCACTTTACCAACAATTCACTTCATGAAACATGTTCACAGCATAAAATCCTAAACTGTTCTTAAGCATCCCGAAACCAAACAGCATTTCGATATCCAGTATGAGCCGGCATATCATATAGTAGTCTTCCGGGCCTTGGCAAAATCGCCGGCTCATACGTCCTTCTATCTCAATGCCCCAACATCCTAATATTCATCCACTTCCTCCACCACAAGCAACAACACCCCTTCTTTCACACAAACTTCACTTTCCACTCCCAAAAACTCATTGCTGACTCCTACCGGATAATCCATCCCAAGCACAGCATCCGTAAGCGGATATTTCAGATTCTTCAAAGTAACTCCCTTTGCCTCTCCATCAAAAGCAAACACGGAAAGATACCCTTTTTTCTCTTTTCCAAATGTAATACTTCCATTTCTCACTGCCGTAATCATCACGTTTTTATGAAACAAAAACCCCTTTGCTCCTCTTTTCAAAAGCCACACAAGGCATTGAAAATTGGCAATGGTATGGGAAATCCTTCCGCCCATGCCTCCATAAATATGAAAGGTCCTGTAGCCAAGCTCCATTCCCTGCCGCAAGGCCGCCAGCATATCTGTGTCATCCTTTTCCGGTGCAAGCCGTATTAAATTTGAGTGCAGGGGACTTTGCTTTACAGAATCAAAATCCCCCAGCACCAGGTCTGGCGTCAGCTTCATGCTCTTTAAATATTCAAAACCTCCGTCCACTCCGATTACATAATCGGTTTCCTTCGGTTTTAACTTGGGATAGTCAAATTCTCCTGCCCCTATAATATAACAAATGCCCTCTTCCATTTTCATATCCTTTCCGCAGCAGATATTCTTTCCATGCCCGATGATCTTTCCATATCCGGAGAAATCCGGTTCTGTTTCCCCTCTGCAATTCACGTTCCATAACCATTACCTTGAAATTTCTTCCAAAACAACCGCCTGACAAGGCTGTAAAACAAGCCTTCCGTCAAAAGCCTCAGCCACATCCATATTAGAAAGAAGCACCTTGCAGTTATCATCTGCTAACTCCAACACCATGGCATCCTTACCAAAGTTAGCCGCTGCCAATACCCTTTTTCCATTCAGGCTTCGGTAATAAGCATATATCTTCTCCTTATCTAAATAAGCCGGTTCAAAGCTTCCATAGGTAAACAGTTCCTTATATTCCTCTGACTTTCTAAGGGCAATCAGCCTTTTATAATAATTCAGCACAGATTCCTGATCCGCAAGCTCATCTTCCACATTCACCTGTCTGTAATTGGGATTTATCTTAAGCCATGGCTTACCTGTGGTAAAGCCTGCCTGCTCTTTGCCGCTCCATTGCATAGGCGTCCTTGCATTATCCCTGCTATGCTTGTAACATGCTTCCAGCGCTTCCTCTTTGGAACATCCTGCTTCTAAGGCAGTCTTATATTGATTTTTCGTATCAATATCATCATATTCCTCAATGCTTTCCATCCTGCAGTTCTGCATTCCGATTTCCTGTCCCTGATAGATAAAAGGAATTCCCCTTAACAGTATATTGACAGTAGCCAGCATTTTAAACCCATCTGTATTTTGGGCATAAGAAGGCAGATATGTATTGATCCCCCTAGGTTCATCATGATTTTCAATAATATTTGCTAAAAACCCGATTCCCTCACATCTTTTTTGAGACTCAAAAGTAATCTCCCTCCAGGCATCAAACTCTACTTCCTTAGCATCATACCAGCCATGCTCTCCAAAGGTCAGCATATGTGCCGAGAAATCAAACATGGTGGAAAAATGGCCGTTTTCTCCTACAAATTCCTCCAGCTCCTCTTCTTTCATATTAAATACTTCCGCTACGGTAAAAGCCTGATATTTTTCAAAGGTAGCTTCCTTTAGTTCCTCCAACAGCTCCCCTACTCCATCCACTTCTTCCACCATTTTAGTAGCCCTCACCAGCCCATCCGGACCGTCCGGCTCATAGGAAGGAAAAGTCAGATCCTTCTTTATATTGATGATAGCATCAATTCGGAAGCCTGCCAGTCCTTTCTCCAGCCACCAGTTGATCATTTGAAACAATTCCTGTTTCATCTTTGGATTGTTCCAATTCAAGTCCGGCTGTTCCTTTGCGAAAAAGTGCAGATAATAAAGCTCTGTTCCCTCTACCTTCTCCCATGCGCTTCCTCCAAAGTAAGAGCGGTAATTGCTGGGGGGATTTCCGTCCTTTCCTTTCCGGAAATAGAAATAATCCCCATACTCTCCTTCCGGGTCTGCCAATGCCTTTTGAAACCATTCATGCTGATCGGAGCAATGATTGATTACCAGGTCCATAACAATCCCCATATCCCGTTTCTTTGCTTCTAAAAGCAGCTCATCGAACTCTTCCATCGTACCGAATCTGGAATCGATTTTATAATAATCCGAAATGTCATAGCCCTGATCCACAAAAGGAGATTGATAAATAGGAGAAATCCAGATAATATCAATTCCCAAGTCCTTTAAATAATCCAGCTTTTCCATGATTCCCCGAATGTCTCCAATTCCGTCTCCATTTGTGTCATTAAAACTCTTTGGATAAATTTGATACGCTACCTTTCCGTGCCACCATTTTTTTGTCATAAGAAACTCCTTTCCTTTCTTTTCAACATGCCGTTTTTGTTAATTACAGTATAAATACATAGAAACAGGTTTTCTTCCTTTACCCATGCTTCTTCTCCACTTTTCTGTTCAGACCTTCCACCGCACCTATCATCACCAACAGGATCAGTCCCAAATAAAAAGGAAACAGCTTATAGCTCACATGCTTTGCCAGAAATCCCAACAGGGGCGGCATAAAGGTGGTGCCCACATAGGCACATGCCATTTGAATCCCCATGATTCCCTGAGAATACTTGCTTCCGAAATTGTCCGGTGTGGCATGGAGCATGGAGGGATAAATAGGCGCACAGCCCAGCCCTATGAAAAAAAGCCCCAAAAACTGTACCGTAAGCCCAAAGGGAAGCAATAAAAATACTACCCCAATGCCGGCCACTCCCTGCCCCAGACGCACCATCTGTCTGTTGGAAAGCTTTATGGTCAAAAATCCTGACAAGAATCTTCCAAAGGTTATTCCAAAATAAAACAAAGCAATCCACTTTGCCGCCTGCTCAGGGGAAACTCCTTTTTCCATAACCAGATAGCTGCTGCCCCACAGCCCTGCAGAGGCTTCCAGGGCACAATAACAGAAAAATCCCACTAATGCCTGCTTCGCCCCCTTTAACTTCAACATTCCCCAAATGCCCGGATTTACCTTTTCTTCCGTTTGATTTTTTCCCGTTTCACTCTCTTCTACCTGTTCTTTTTTTCCTTCCACTTTTTTCCACAGGGAAATGGAACAGAACAAACATACCACCAGGCAAAATTGAATCAGGCTGATCACTCCGTAACCAGACTGCCAGTTTCCCCCATCCTTAAGACAGAAGGAGATTATTATGGGACCTGTAGTCGCTCCCACTCCCCAAAAGCAATGGAGCCAGCTCATATGCCTTGCTTTATAATGAAGGGCCACAAAATTATTTAATGCTGTATCCACACTACCACCACCTAATCCTAAAGGAATTGCCAAAAGACACAGCATCCAATATTCCTTACTTACGGAAAATCCCAAAAGGGCAACTGCCGTCATAAGCACACTGATTCCGGTAGTCCACCCTGTTCCCAGCTTTTTTATGATTTTACTGCTAAACAGGCTGGAAACAATGGTTCCCCCTGAAATAATCATGGAAACAATTCCTCCATAGGAAATGGGAACATTCATTTCCTGATAAATAGAAGGCCATGCCGAGCCCAAAAGGGAGTCCGGCAGCCCCAGACTGATAAATGCCAGATAAATAATAATAAGTAAAACCGTTAAAAACATCTTTCTTCCCCTTCTTTCCTGATTTGTTTTTCCAACTCGTCCAAAGCAAGCTTTATCATTCCCTGCTCAAAGTCCTTTTCCAGATCATCCGAGAAAACCAGCTTTGCCTCATACTGTCCTTGTAATGAATTTTCCACTGCTTCCTTCAGCCCGCTTTTGATTTCCTCCGTCCAGAAATCCCCATATAGTACAAAAAAATCCGGCGCCAGCACACAACTGCAGATTACAAGGAGCTGTCCCATAGACTTTATTACCTGATATACGTTAGCATAATCTAACTCCTTCCAGGAGTAAGCAACGGGTATCCGGGAAAGCTCTCCCGCAAAGTTATGGACTCCTCTATAAATTTCTCCGTTGATGATGATTCCTGCTCCGGGGTTATAAATTCTCGGAAAATAGATACCCACCATATGGTCCGCCTCTCTGGAAATCCCATAGGAATAATATCCGATTACCGCCGCATTGATATCATTTTCAAAAATTACGGGCACTCCATATGTGTTTCGGTAATGCTCCATGAATTCCCTTCCTACAATATTCGGATAATCATTGATGGTAATCATGCCGTCCACTTCTTCTCCCGGCAGTCCGAAAGCAATCAACCCTGCTTTTTTCCCATATTTCTCAAATATCTCAGAAAGCCAGAAATCAAAGCTGTTCACTTCCACTTTGGCAAAATACTTCTCTTTCCGCTCCACACACTGTCCTAGCAGATTGATGACTAAAAGTCTTATCAGATTTTGATCTTTCTTCTGATGACCGTATATGATCACTGCGTACCGGTAGTCCTCATTAAAGATATATTGCAGCGAGGGACGGCCTCCGTTGGAGGGAACGTTCTCTCCTTTTTTGATTTCTCCGTTTTTTACCAGCTCTTCAAGCAGGGCATTTACGGTGACCACGCTGAGCCCTGTTTTGGCTGCAAGCTCTGGCTTGGTGGCCTTTCCCATAAGCTTTAGTTGTTTTCTTACGTTGTTTTTGTTAATTTCTTTCATTAGCAGGGTGTCTGCTTTCATGTTTTTCACCCTTTGGCCTCCTTTCCTGTTTCCAGGCGCTTTCTGCTATTTTGTGCTTGTTTTTGTTGTTTGCTTTTAGCTTTCTGATTTTTTGTTTTTTCTTTTTCCTTTTGCTTTGTATTTATTTTAGCTTATCTTTTTCTCTTTGTAAAGATACTTTTTAAAGTTTCTTTCTAAAGTGGGTATGGGGCTGCATTTTTTGTTCTATTCTAGGGTCTATAAGTGGTTTTGGATCCTGCTGCTTCTCCTATACTGTTTTATCTTTGCTTCCTTACTTTATACTATGATCCGATTCGTCAGCAAATAAGACCTTTAACGCATCTAACCATTTTTCAATATTTTGTTTTACAGTAATATCTCTTACTTTATCAATATTTAAATATTCTTCTTCAAAAGCACTACCTGCAATAGGAAAACATGAATAATCCCAGGCACCATCATCTGAATATATCATTCCATCCGTTATAACAGCTATAGCAATGGCTAAATAACCATAATACAAACTTACTATCGCTGGTTGCCCCATTGTTCTTTTCACACTCCAAGAATATCCTATTTCTAGATTAGCCTCTATCTTTTCTTTCATAAATTGAACATTCTTATTTACCTGCGCCTCTTCATTCCAAAACTCTTTATCCAGCTCTGTTAACTCATGATAGAATACATATACTTCACCTTCCTCATTCAAATTGAACACTGTATAATAATTCTCCTTCGCCACCAAAGAAAGAGGATTCGCATGTACGCTATTATCAGCAGATACTTCTCTGGTAGTAATATCAATACGCTGCGATATCTTTTCCTTTTTCATAAATTCTTTAAATAGCTGAACAGAGTATTTAATTATCTCATCACATTCAGGCTTCTTTATCTTTGTTGGAAATACTTCAAAACTCATACTCATTTTTCTTCATCTCCTACAGCTTCTGCTCTTTCTTTTGCTGTCTCAGTTGCTGCTCTGGCTGATTTATCCCTACTGTTTTGTCTCACTTCTGCCATACAATCTCTAACCCGCCCTTCAGCTATAAAAATTAATTCATTATGTTCTCATAATCCTGTAATTCAAGAAAAATATTATCCACAAAAACAGTATTTCCTACAATTCGATAAAGCATAAAATATCTATGGGATAAAAAGTTTATACGTCTGTATCCTAATTCTTTCAACTTAGGATTGTCACATAGTTTCAATCTTCCAGCAATATTTGATAAACTTACACTTGTTGCCTCAAAATCATTAAGCAAATTTCTTGCCGCCTGCTCGCTTTTCTTTTCAAACAGAAGATACATAACGAATCTGTCAAGATCCTCTTGGGCACCTTCCATCATAACAACCTTATAATCCATACTTTGACCTCATATCGGAAATCACATCCTCTGCATCCCGATACTTTCCATGTTCCCTGGATTTCTTCAGTTTTTCAAGCATCTCTTCTTCTGCCATCGGCGCATAAGGATTAGCCTCTGCTGTCTGCCTTTTTATCTCAAAAGGAAATCCATTCGCCGCAACCGCCTGTGTCAAAAACATTCTTATAGCAGTTGTTGTATCAGTTCCCAAATCTCTAAACAACGAATCTGATTTTTTCTTTAAATCATCCTCTACTCTTACTTGAATTGTACTAGCCATGAATAGCACCTCCATTCCTCTTTTATTATAATGCCATCTCATTGCTAATTCAATACAATTGTACTGTTTTTGCATAATAAAAACTTATTCAAAATCTCACATGATTGAATCAAATCCCCCTTCTTGGCATTGTAACAGAATATTACTTCATTATTGCACGAATCAATTACAATTAAGTCCGAGTCATATACAACAACATATTTGTCATCCCACATAATTATTTGAGCTGGTTTCGTGACAAAACAGGTTGGATGGAATATGCCACCATCTAATATTAAATAAATCAATGGTGTATGCAAGATTTTCTCTATGGATTTATCTTTTTCGATTTTTAATAATAAATCATCCTTTATTGCAAAAAATATCTGCTTTTCAAATGAATATGTCATATCGGAATACAATTCATCCCAATGTATGATTTCAATATCGGGTCTTGAAGAATCATATTTTATCATTGCGCTTGCACATAATATATGCTCGTTCATTTCCATGTAC
>CAMWWJ010000157.1 GCA_947177925.1 uncultured Lachnospiraceae bacterium | reverse complement strand
AAGAAAAGCGTGAAGCGCTAGAACATCCAGAGGGGATGTAGGAAACTTGCCGAGACCTGCGGCGAACTTGACCTGCCTGCACAGGCACTGACCTGGGATACGGATGAAGACGGAGACTGGGCGGAGCATGTGAAGGGTGTGGATGACTATCTGTATGACCTGGAGCAGAAAAACAGCAGAAAATAAAGGAATGATGATGCCGGAGTGGTGCCAGAAGGTGCTGCCCCGGTTTTTTTGCACGCAACAAGTAAAATCTCCCAATTTTTACATATTGCTGTTGGCTTTTACTTAAACCCTGCGTATAAATCAATAAATAAATGATAAAGGAGCTGATAGTTATGTACCAGAAAATTATCGTACCCATAGACCATGGGAACAGGAACATGAAGACCGAGCATAAAGTATTCATTTCCGGATTTGTGGAGAGCGACTGCAGGCCCGCACTGGGGGAGTACCTGCACTATAATGGGCGCTATTATGCTCTTGCGGAGCAGCGGATACCTTATATGCGGGACAAGACAGTGGATGACCGGTTCTTCATCCTGACGCTGTTTGCGGTGGCAATGGAGGCGGAAAAACAGATGCTTAACGCGCAGGATACTATTATTCAGGCAGTGCTTCCGGTGGGGCTGCCACCGAAGCATTATGGCACATTGTACCGGAAGTTTGAGAATTATTTTAAGGGCAGGGGCATCCAGCAGTTTACCTATAAGGGCATCTCCTATAAGGTAGAGATCACGGATGCTGCATCCTTCCCGCAGGATTATGCCGCTGCTATGACCGTCTACCAAAAGATAGCGGAGTATAACAAGGTCATTACGGTGGACATAGGAGGCTTTACGCTGGATTACCTTCTGATCCGGGGAGGCAGACCAGACTTAGGCGTATGCGACTCTTTGGAGAAGGGGGTCATCAAGCTGTATAATGACGTGGCCTCCCGCATTAATTCCGAAAAGGACATTCTATTGGATGATACGGACATTGACTGCATCATAAGGGGAGAAAGGACGGATTTTAATGGGGAAGTTGTCCGTATCGTGGAGGATATGGCAAAGACCTATGTGAATGACATCCTCGGTACGCTCAGGGAGCGGGGACTTGAACTAAAGGCAGGCTGCCTGGTATTTATCGGCGGCGGCTCTTTGCTGCTTCGGGAGTACCTGGAGCATACCGGAAAGGTCGACCGCTGCATCTTTGTGGAAGACATCTGCGCCAACGCAAAAGGGTATAGTATGCTCTACCAGATCCAGAAGAAAGGCAGATAACTGTTATGGGGAAGAAAAACCCATATGTGACGACGATAGGCTTTAACAGACGTGATCCCGCCCATGTGGAGGTGGCGCAGTTCCTAAATGGCATGGAGCGGGGAAAGGCACAGTATATCGTGGACGCGGTGTTAGCATATCAGAATGGAGGATCGGCAGGAATTTTTGTTTCATCGGGAGCTAGACGATTGACGGATTATGATACGATCAGAAAGATTGTACTGCAGGTCATGGAAGAACGGGAGAACGGATCGTATGGCAGCAATATGGCAGCGGCAGACACAGCGAGAACGGCAAAACAGCCGGGAACCGTCGGTGCAGATGAAATACTGAACCTGGATGATGAAGCATTAGGCGGTATCTTACAGTCTCTGGAGGCGTTTAAGGGATAGGATGAAAAGAAACAGGAAATGATATTTAACGTAAAAGGAAGCCTTTTCCAGTCTATTATGAATCGGCTTCCTTTTGTTCAAGCAGTGTATCAGTTGATATATTAAAATATTTTGCAAGGATGGCAACTTCGTAGTCGGGTACGAGCCGGCTACCCTGCTCAATGCGCAGGATCGTCTGGTCGCTGCACTCCATTCCGAGAAGTTGGAGCTGGCTTGCAAGTGCGGCCTGGGATAAGCCTTTAGACTGCCGGAGCTGTCTGATTTTGGATCCAACGATATTTTTGGAGGTTCCGTTCCAATAAATTTTCATAAAAGCATTCCCTTCTAAAGATGAAGTGTATGAAAATATCAGATAAAATCAGCGGAATGCGGATATGAAAAGGAAGTTGATAGGAAAGACTAACTATTAAGAGTCAAGCCTCAAAGTGAAGTTTTTGAATGAATTGCAGAAATGCATTTCATATAGATCAGTACCTTGAAAACTGCATGACAAACAGAGCATCGTGATAGATGCTCAAAGAGGAGATATGGAATTCGATATTTAAGTTGCTTTGCTGTATGCCTGTCCTGACTTTTCTAACTGATAGATTACACGGACGAGTTTTTTTGTAGCGTGGGATATGGCAACGTTGTAGTGTTTTCCTTCTGCCCGCTTCTTGGCAAGATAAGCGGCAAAAGTGGGATTCTAATGACAGACAAATTTTGTGGCATCGAAAAAGGCATAACGGAGGTATTTGGAACCACGCTTTTCCATATGGGAGTAACAGCCGTCAAGTTGTCCTGATTGGTAGGTAGATGGAGACAATCCGGCATAAGCAAGTATCTTATCGGCTGAATCAAAACGGTTAAAATCACCGATTTCTGCAATGATCATGGCGCCCATACGGTAGCTGATGCCCGGGATAGTAAGGATGGGAGAACTGATCTCATCCATAATGGATTTGATTTCGCTTTCAATCTCATCGATCTCAACATCCAGTTCCCGAAGGAGTTTGATAGTGTGCTTTAGTTCCAGAGATTTTGTCGGCATGTTGGAGCCGATGGAATTTCTGGCAGCTTCACGAAAAAGCATGGCGTTATCCCTGTCATAGCGCCCCCTTGAGGAGCCTTTCATTAGGTGGGTCAGTCTTGTAAGGTGTGCAGATGCAATGGCGGAAGCATTTGGGAATTCAGACTGCAATGCATATACAGATGCCATGTGGAGCGTTGGAACGAGCTTTTCCTGTTCAGGAAAAAGAATGGTCACAAGCCGGGATATGGAAGTTTTAAGCTTTGCCCGTTCTTATACCTTATCAAATCTGTAACGTGTTAGTGACTTGAGTTCTTCATTGTGATAAGATGTGTCTGAGTAGGACTTTAAGTTTACATCAGACATCATCATAAGTGCAATCGTATGGGCATCCACTTTATCCGTTTTTGTCTGTCTAAGGCTTAGACTTTTTCTGTACAGACTGGTATGTAACGGATTGATAACACAGGTCGGCAAACCATTACCAATGAGAAACCCCAGAAGATTGTAATGATGGTGTCCAGTGGCTTCCAGTCCTACTTTTACTGTAGCGAAATCTTCTGTAAGGGACAGAATCTTTTGGTAAAGGTCGTTGAAACCGTCGAGATTGTTAGGGATGGTAAAAGAGCTGAAGAGGTCTTCTCCCCCTGAATTGATGATAAAGCAGTCATGCTTATCCTTGGCAACATCAATTCCAACGTAGATCATACAAAATCTCCTTTGAAAGTATTTGATACTGTTTTATGATCACAGGTACTCTTTGCGATTGTAACCTCGTTCTAAATAAACTGTCATGCGGTATCTAACTGATCAACAAATATGCAAAGAGACTGTGGTTGGAGCCTTTCGAAAACCATCGGGTGGTAGGAGGAACGAACCAATCCACAGTATCTTAAACAGCATAGCCTAACCTGTAGAAAAGGTAAAGAGTGGCTATGACTATATAATACGAGGAGAAACGTAGCATGAAGGATGTATGGATGAAAATGGCTGAGTTTTTAGGTAGATTAAACGGGGAGAACGTAGGTAGGGAAAGCTATGTGTGTCCTCCGGAATATGAGAAAGCACTAGAAGCATGGAAAGAGAAGGAACAGGAGTGGGAGGATATCCTAGAAATCCTTCCTATAGAGCAGAGGGAGAAAGTAGAGGAAATAAAGGAATGTCAGGAGGATTTCGCTTCTGCTCAGGAGCTACGAGCTTATATGCAAGGATATGTGGATTTTGCTCAAGTATTGTACCACATGGGGATTTTGAAAGAGAATGAATGGCTTAAGTGGGCGGAAAAGTTGGAACTGCCGTAAGAAGCATATAAAAGGATACGGGTATTCCCATGTATAGGGAAAAACGGACATAGACAGGATGTCAACTGCACAGGCAGAGGGCATCCTATTCTTATTTATCTTCACCGTCAATCAAAAAAGCGTAACTGATACCCAGCACGTTTAACTGCATCCACAGTATCAGTTACTCAAAAAAAGAAAATGAATGATAAGAACGTCAATCTAAATAGTTTTTGAATCTTGACACACATTACATGACTGCATAAAATAAATATATACTTCGTATAAACGCATTGTATAGGAGAAACAGTGATGGACTATATCTCTGTAAAAGATGCGGCCAGATTATGGAATGTTTCAGAACGTTGGGTGCAGGTGCTTTGCGGAGAAGGGCGGATTGCTGGAGTTCAGCGCTTTGGGCGTTCATGGATGATTCCCAAAGATGCTGGTAAGCCGGATGACTTAAGGAGAGGACGGGCGGCAGGCAGAAGAAAAGGAGGCAGGGCAGATGTATAATCCTCAATTTGAAACTTTTTACGGGTAGCGGATGCAGGCAGCTTTAACAAAGCTGCGGAAGAATCTTTTATCACCCCTACTGCAGTTATTAAGCAGATCAATCTGCTGGAGAACTCTCTGGATGTCAAACTATTTGAAAGGGCCACAGGGGACTGGTCCTGACAAAAGCAGGAAAAGCCTTATATCAGGATACAAAATACATTATCCAATACTGTAGGGATTCCGTGATAAGGGCTAAAAATGCCATGCAGGAGGATATAAACATTATCCGTATTGGATATTCCCCAATGACACCGGCACAACTGCTGATGCAGATATGGCCAAAGATACAGGTACGTTGTCCTGATATAAAGTTCCAGATCATTCCGTTTGAAAACACACTGGAAAATGCCAGGGAGATTTTGGCAAATTTAGGGAAAAATATTGATGTGGTAGGCGGAATGTTTGATGAAACGATGTTAAATTTACGAAACTGTGCGGGCTGCAGCTTTCACAGGAGCCATTATGCTGTGCGGTTTCCATTCATCACCGCCTTGCTGCAAAGGATAAACTTCTGATAGAGAATCTGTATGGGGAAAACCTATTGATGATGCGGTGGGAATGGAGTCATTATATAGACCGGCTGCGTGATAACCTCCAGCAGAACCACGGTCAGATACATATTGTGGATTTTGAATTTTACAACATGAGCATTTTTAACCGCTGTGAAAACAGTAATGATGTGCTGCTGGCGATTCCGGGATGGCTTATATACATTCGCTTTTGAAAGTGATTCCGGTGGAATGGGATCACAGTATACTAAGTAGGATTTTTTCTTTTGCCTTTATATGAAAGCATATACATTGTAGAGACGTATCGGGTCGGACGATAAAAGAAAGAACTACCATGCCAAATATAGCATTTCGGACTGAAAAAAGGATAAAGCGAAGGATTTAGCAGGCAATTGATAAATTGTCAGTTGCATATTGAAATAATATAATACTGTTTAACCATATTTGAGATTGTATGATTACATTGGGAGGGCTGGTATGTTTAGAATTGGGATATGCGATGATGAAAGAAATTACAGAGATAATTTGAACAGACTTTGCCATGTTTTTTTCAAAAGAGCAGCTCAAGAGTATGAATGCGTAGAATTCACTTCGGCAAAGGAACTGCTTGAATATTTCGGAGATAAACTGACACTTTTATTTTTGGATATCGAGATGGGAGGATTAAGCGGAATCGATGCGCTTAAGTATATCAAAGAAAAGCAGCTTGCATGGCGAGTGGTGTTTGTATCCAACCATTTGGATTTAAGATATTCCACTATGGATATTACGGTACTGGCATTTATAGACAAACCCGTGCAGTATCTGCCGGTCAGTAAGTGTCTGGAAATAGCGATTAAAGAAAATAAAGACAATTTGACCGTCCGGTTTAACGCGATGAAAGATCATGTTTCCTTTCAAATCGAAGACATTGCAGCTATCAAAGCGGATGGTCATTATACTGTTTTGGTTACAAAAGACAAGAAGGAAATAAACCTATACGATAGCATTACCAAGTGCGAGGAGATACTTAAAGGATTACAGATTATAAGAATTCATAAATCATATATGGTAAATGCCGCATACATAAAAGACTGGTGCTCCACTGGTATAGTAACGGAGGACGGCAGGGTATATCCATTGGGCAGAAAATACAGCAAAGAAAGCCGTAAAGCATATGACAATTATGTCAAAGGATTAATAAAAGAAAGGAACGTGCACGAGTGATTTTCAGAGTATTATATGGGGCAATAGAACTTATAAACTGCTATTTGGTAGCAAGAGTTCTTTTTCGTGTGCAATTTAGACGCAGAAAAATATGGCTTTTGCTCACGGCGTTATCTGTGGGAGGATTGCTTGCTTTTTTTGAAAGCAGGGGAGATTTTCCGGATATGTTTTTACTGTTTCCGGCATGCCTTGCAGGAATTATGATAATGGTAAAGAAACATCATTGGCTTACTCTGGCATATTATCCTATCGTTTATATTGCTTTTAACTATTTGGCCATAACAACATCTTTTTTGACGGCGCAGATACTTGGAATAAGTTACAAAGAATTCAGGGAAATGAACAGTTGTGTATTTGTGTCGCAGGGAGCTGTTGCAGTGATTTTTGTATGCATTTTATTGCTTAGGAAAAAAACACACAGTGAGATTGTTAGGCTGAGCGTGCACCGATACTTCATAATACTGGTGAGTCTTTTCTGCGTGTTTTCGTTGACATCAATTTCCCAGTCGATAGTGGACGAAGAAAGTTTATCTGTTGCTATAGTTCCCGTAAAGTTCTTCGTTA
The DNA here is from genome assembly GCA_947177925.1 of uncultured Lachnospiraceae bacterium. Classification (GTDB taxonomy): domain Bacteria; phylum Bacillota; class Clostridia; order Lachnospirales; family Lachnospiraceae; genus RGIG3040. The sequence goes on along the minus strand of CAMWWJ010000157.1, from coordinate 806 downwards.
CAATATGTTTGATTTCATGCTCTTTACTGGCAGTTCTTCTCATATGGCAGGTTTACATCGAAAATCGGGCTGAAGAGTATAGACGTAAAAACGAAGAATATGAGTTTTTTATGAATCGACAGGAAACTTATATTAATAATGTTATCGATGCGGATAATCAAGTAAGGAGAATCCGTCATGATATGAGAGCTCATATTATTTATCTTGAAGAAGCGGTGGAAGCAGGTAATATGGATGCTTTGAAGCAGTATCTTTCCAGACTTAGAGATGAGACGAGTATAGATAAAACTCAGAGATTTTCAGGAATCGGAACAGTAGACACTGTGGTTAATGAGGTGTTCCGAAATGCTGTGGCAGTCGGCGTAGAGTGGAAATGGACCGGTACGCTTTCGAAAGATCTCAATGTCGAAATATTTGATTTATGCATTATTTTTTACAATTTACTGAGTAATGCGGTCGAGGGGACCATGAAACTGGCTGAGGATACCAAGCGCTTGGTTAGCACGGAGACTGGCTCGATGGGAGGAATAACTTTTATAACTGTCAGGAATACCTGTCTTCACAATCTTACGGAGGCGGATATAACAACAACTTCCAAGGCGGATTCCAAGAACCATGGATTTGGAATCGAAAACGTCAAAAGGATAGTGGCAAGGTACAACGGTTCCTTTGAGACTAGGATTATTGACGGTGAATTCATAGCTGAAATAACGGTCTGAACTGCATATAATTTTCTGAAAACAGAGATAACCCTCAAATGTAATCCGAGATTCCCGTCTGACTGGGAAAGATGAATACAAACAGAA
>CAMWWJ010000156.1 GCA_947177925.1 uncultured Lachnospiraceae bacterium | reverse complement strand
TTCTTATCCCTTTGAAATAACTTTTTTAAAAACAATTTTGTTTTCCTCCTTTTTTGAATCTTATGTACGAAAGAAAAAGAGGAAGACCAAAATCCATCCGTCTCCCTCCTCTGCGCCTTCTCATATACTATCTATTTTACCAGAACATTCTTCCCATCCTTCTTAAAAAATAAGAATAATGCTAATGCCAAAAGCCCTATTGCCAAAAACCACTTAGGCTCTAAATAGTCTCCTGTATCCGGTGACACGTCCTTTCTTCCATAGTCAATGTCAAACTCTGCTCCTTTTCGCATAGCTATCTTGGCATCAAAAGCATCTTTAAAAGACTGTGGCACATTCTCTCCCTGATACAAGCCATAGGGTGAAAAATGCTTGGCTTCAAAGGTTACATAACTGTCCTTCCCTGCTGCATACTGCTTGCAGGCAGAAAATTCCAGCTGTCCGTTGTTGTCCAGACATACGGCAACGATAGGGGTATCTATCCATGTGCTGCTAACTGGAATGGCAACCGTGAGTCTTTCCTTTCCAAGATTTTGAATCTCCACATTGCCTTTTGTTGTTTTCATGGATAAATCAAAGGACAGGAAATTTTCTTCATTAACGGCTCCATATCCTTTTTCCAAAGCTTCTCTTAGCTGTGCTTCTTCCTCCTTGTTTTCTGCCAGCGTTACTATGTAATCTTCTGCATTGCTTGAAAATGAAGCACCTACTGTTTCATTTTCTTTATATTTCGGATGAGTGGTTTCAAACTGGATATTAGCTGCCGTAGTGCTTTCTTTCGTTTCTTCTGTATCAGTGGTTTCATTCTGTCCACTGCCAGCCTCCTGCTGGCTTTCATCTGCTTCTTGCTCTTCATCATCTGAAAAATCATGATATGCTTCTTTATTTATGGACTCTACATCATACTCTTTTCCATAAATCCACACTACTTCCGGCACTGTAACCGGATAGCCGTTCTCTCCATTGGAAACATATTTTACATAAACAGTACCCCTTGCCGTACCGGAAGGCTCTTTGGAAATACTGCATACAATTCCCCGAAAGCCCATATTTTTATCATCCAATATCGTATCTGTTACATCTTCGATTCCATTATTGACCACTGCCACTTCCACACTGTTAAGGACAGGCTTCCTATAATCGGCATTGGTAAATCTGGCAGCTGTCTTTTCACAGGAAATCTTTGGAAGGGTATTGCCCAAAAATACTACACTGTCTGATTTTCCGTTATTATCCTGATCAAAAGCCCGAAGACCCATATGGGTTACAGAAGCCGGAATACGGATGGTCTCTAAAGGACAATTTAAAAATGCCCTGTCACAAATCTTTTCTAAATAATTTCCACCTGTGACACTTTTTAAGGCTGTACAATCCTTAAATGCTTCTTCTCCGATTTCTTCTATCTTATCTGGAAGGCTCACACTGGTAATCTCACTGTGGCCTTCAAATACGTTTGCCCCGATTTTTCTTACATTTTCCGGGAGTATTACTTTGACCGCATTTCCTTTGTATCCAATTAAAATTCCGTTTCCAACTACTAAAAAGTCGCTTACATCCGGTCCGTTTCTCCAGTTTTCCAGCCATGCCGCATCTTCAAAGGCGGACGGCTCTATTGTGGATACTGTCTGGGGAATCGTCACGGAGGATAGATTCTTACACTTATAAAATGCCCCGTAGCCAATGCTTTTTACTCCATACGGTATTTGTATGGAAGATAAACTGGTATAGGCAAATGTAAAATCTCCAATCCTTTCAATCCCCTGTGGAATATCATATTCCTTTAAATCATAATTTTGATAAAATGCTCTGTCAGCTATGGTCTTTCCATCTACTACCACATATTTTTCTACGATTTCCTCATCTTCGTAGAAAGTAGCCGGACGGCTTTCTTCTTTGCTGTTTTCATCAGCAGTCTGCTCTGTTTTCGCTTCCGCTGCTTTTCTTTCACCATCCTGTACCTGCATCTTTGTATTATCTAAAAAGACTACTGCCTGAGAAGAGACGATTTTTGTCTTCCCCATAACGTCACTGGTCTCCGTTCTTTCCATTCCGTCCTGCAGTTTCGTAACATCCAGATTGCTCACATCTGCAACCCAACCGCCATTTTCTTCCTCTTTTGTCTCATTTCCGCTTATAGTTTGTTTTCCGGCTTCACTTGGCCGTATTTGTGTATTTTCACTTTCCTCATAATCCGTAGTGGAAACGTTGGTTGTTTCAAAAGTTTCATCATACTTTGAAGCAAAGGTTCCTTCCTCATACAAAAGCTTCAGCTTGCCACAGCCGTCAAACGCAGTTTCATGAATCGAAAGTACGGAAGGCGGAATATATGCTTCTTCCAAATTCACGCAATCTTCAAATGCCTTTAAATCAATAGAGACTGCCACATTGGGAATCGTAATGTTTTTCAGCCCCCTGCAGTTTGAAAATGCATATTCTGGCATGGACGTAAGCCCTTTTCCGAAATTAATCTGCTTGATATTATCACAGCCCCAAAATGCATATTTCTCAACTTCTTTTACGGAATCAGGAAAAGAAAAGCTGTCTCCCTTACGCCCTGCCAGCACCTGATAAAGTTTTGTTCTATCTTTGTTATAAAGAACACCATTCAGGCATTGAAACTGCTTATTCGCAGGATCTACCAGAATCGTACTTAATTTAGGACAGTTTGCAAAGGCTCCTGAACCCACTTCCGTTACCGATGCCGGAATATTTACTTCTTTTAGATTTCCACATCCCGCAAAAGCTCCGGCTCCGATTTGTTCCACAGTTTTTGGAACCGTAATCCGTTCTACTACCATATTATTTTCAAAGGCATCCTGTGCAATTGTTTCAACGGAACGGGGAATAGACACGGAATAATCCGTGCCTTCATAAGAAATCAGTGTTGTTCCATTTATTACAAAATCAGAGTGATTCACGGCTCCTACATTAGAAGCCGGAATCTGAGTAACTGCTATTGCAAGTGCCAATAACAATACGGAAATGCTCTTTCTCACTTTTTTCCCCATAAATTCTCCTATACTTTCATAATTACTTTTTTCTTAGTATCCATCATACAAAGGCTTAAGATGGATAAAGCTGCAAGACCAATTGCCAAAAACCATTTTGGATGAAGTCCATCACCAGTTGTAGGTGTTGCATCAATGGTAGCTCCCGCCGATAAATGAGCAGTATCTACATACACTCCATATGGTGAGAAATGAGTTGCCACAAAGGATATACATGGCACACCGTTAATGCTTGTAAATCTTGGAGACAATTTATCCAGGGAGCCGTTCACTACGCCTGCCACCTTATTATTTCCCGCATATTCTGCCAACGCATCCGGAATCGGTATCGTGATATTTACTGAAAGACCCGCTGTGTTGGTAATTCTGTTTGTACCTGTAGAGTCATACAGAGAAATATCCATGGCAAAGAACTTAATGGAATCCAGACTTCCGTATTCTGCTAACAATGCCTGTTCCATTGCTGCTCTTGCTTCTTCACTGTCTGTAATCTTTACAATAAAATTGTCTGAAGACCCATTTACAGTTGCTGAAGCAACATTCCTATTGGAAATACCTGTTTTCGTAATATCCACTGTTGTATTTCCATTGCCTTTTGTTCCCGTATTTTTATTGCTTACAGTTCCTGTTGAATTTCCTGATACAGGTTTGCGGTTGCTTCCCGAGTTTGTAGTTGCAGAAGTTCCGCTGTTTGTAAAGTTTGCAGTAATGACAACAGCATTTCCCGGCATGACAAACGTGGTAGATGCAGCAGTATTGCTTCCCAGGGTCACTCCGCCTGAATTTACCGTCCAACCGGTAAAGGTCCTTCCCGAAACAGTTCCTGCCGTAATAGTAACGGTTGATCCCTGCCTGTAACTTCCGCTTCCTGTTCCTCCATTTACGGTCACTGTATAAGTACCGTTTGTATTTGTATTATTGTTATTGTTATTATTGTTATTGTTATTATTGTTGTTATTGGAACCGCTGTTAGAAGTATTACTACTGGAACCGCTAATCTCACTCTTTTCAAACTGGGCATAAACATCTGTATCCTTTGTCAGGTTCAAATAGCTTGGTATCCATCCGGTAAAGGTATAGCCTTCCCTTGTGGGATTAGCCGGTGCCATGGCAGAAGCTCCTGGATCAATTTTCTGAGTGCTTACCAATGTACCGTCATAATTGTAGAAATTAACTGTAATTCTCTTATCTTCCGGGTCCAGCTTTTCATATTGGGCATATATGGACAAATCAGAGGTTACCTTAGAATATCCCGGTCTCCACCCTGTAAATATATATCCCTCTCTGGTAGGTGAAGGCGGCGTATGGGCATCCTTTCCATCCATTACATCCTGTTCGTCAAGAATCTTATCATCCCAATCGTAAAAGATTACTTTATAAGTAGTTCCCTTTACATCATCATCAGTTCTGTCATAAAAAGCATAAATAGACATATCCCTTGCTACGGAAGTATAGTCACCTTTCCATCCTACAAAGGTATAACCCTTTCTTACAGGATCTACAGGTGGTTCCGCATCACTGCCCTTTTCTACCTTTTGGGTCTTTAAAATGGTATCATCCCAGTCAAAAAATACAACAGTAAAGGTTGGCTGAATCATATCTCCTAATGTCAGTCCATATAACTTGGCAAAGGTTTCTGCTGCACTTCCTTCTTCACAGGAAATGGTAATATTTTTATTGACAGTGCCATTCCCATTAGTAAATGCCGTAGAATCTATAAAGCTGACACTGCTTGGAATCCTAAGGGAACGCACCGCACTGTTCCTGAATGCTCTTTCCCTGATTACCTTTGCTGTTTCCGGTATCTCAACGGAAAACAACGTGGTGGTGTTTTCAAAACAGCTTACTGGTATTTCTTCTATAGCAGATAAGGATAAATCCACATCACCAATTCCCACACAATCCATAAATGCTTCATCAGCAATGCTCTTAATGCCTTCCAGCTCGCCTTTGGCTACCATACTGGAGCCAACCGCATAATCCCCTGTCAGGCCTCTCGTTTCCAGACATTCTACAATGCTGGTCTTCACTCCGTTTTCCATTCCGAAGATAATACCATTATCACATACAAAATAAGGACTTTCCGGGAACCCTACAAAGGTAAGCTTTTCACAGTCCGCAAACGGTCTTAAGCCAAATTTCGTCAAGTTCGGGGATAAGCTTACATTCATCAGGTTATCACAATTACCAAAAGCATAATTGCCAATATATTCTCCATCCTCATTGCCACTGCTCTTTGTAACTACAGTCTGCAATCTCTCACATCCATAAAAGGCATATGCCGGAATGCTCAGTACGGACTCCATTTCGATGCTCTCAATACGATTATTGGCACCTCTTAAAGCATTGCCTGAAACAGAGCTTACATCTCTGCCCTCTTCATCCTTACCGGAAAAGAGACCTACTGCTATGGATTCGATTCCATTTGGCAGCTTTACATTCAGTGCAGAGTTGACAATATCAAACTGATCCTGAGTAGGCTGTACAGAAGAACTTCCTGACTTATAATCTTCATATACCTTTACGGCATCTCTTGCTGCAATCTTTTGCTCCTGAGTCGTATCAGGGAAGGAAATCGTACCGCCCCTTAAGGATTCATAAGTAGGATAATCTACTAACTCATTCAAATCCGTTGCCGGATTATAACGAACTGTCAGATTGCTGGGCCATCCGCTATAAAAAGTTATGTAGGTCACTTCCTGATTGCCTCTGTTAATATTATTTGCAGGATTCATTGCATACTCGAAAGGTTTCGAATACGGCGAAACTGTTCCCGTAAAGGTCAGCTTCGGATTTCTGGTAAGTGAGGAGGCATGAGAACAGGAAGCATCCTGAGTATGGAATGCGCCTGCACCAATATCCGTCAGGTTAATAGGTTTCTGGAAAATCACGTCTTCCAGACCGTGGCATCCTTTAAAAGCATATTCCCCGATTTCCGTTATGGACGAAGGAATCGTTATTTTCCGTAAATCACAATTTCCCTGAAAGCTGTCAGAGCCGATCTTGGTAATGTTATAAGGTCCGATTGCACCAGGAATCTCTACATTTTCTACTCCATCTTCCATATTAAAGTAGCGAAGATTGTTGTCTTCATCCACCCGGTATGTAATATGCTTTCCAGTACCTACACCGGTATTTGGATCCACTTCTTCTACAACCTTCTCATACAGATAAGGATCATCCAGATACTTAAATGCAATTCCTTCCTGCGTTGCCACATCATGGATTGCCGATACGCCATATCCCGCAAAATAGAATCGTTCGCTTACCTGATTGATAAATTCTTTGAAGCCAAAGCTTCCCCCTAATGTTTCTGAAAATTTCAGAGAATCGTTATTGATCGTAATATATTCCAGACTGCTGCAGCCTTCCACCAGGCTAAGATCCAGATCCTCGTTTTCCTGGTAAAAACTGTCTGGGAAATCAAGGCTCTTTAATCTGGTACAATTCTTAAAAGCATGAGGTCCTATTTTCTTTAAGGAAACATTATACTCGTCTCCTGCCTCATCCTTTCCATATAAGACAACGTCCGTCATGGCAGAACAGCCTTCAAATGCCGAATCACCCAGATAAGAGGTGAAAATAGGCATTGTAAAGGAACGAAGCCCCCGACAGTTATAAAATGCATGATGCCCGATTTTGGAAACGCTGGAATGTAAATTAATATCCACAGTCTTTAAGTTGATACACTCCGCAAAAGCATAATTACCTATCGTATTGGCACCGTTTGCCAGCACGATGGCCTGTAAGGAACTGCAGCCCCTAAAAGCATTGTCTCCAATACCTAACAGCTTTTCTCCCGTTTTTAACGTAATGATATTTCCGGCCATGGAAAAAACTCCCATATCCGGCGTTTCATCCAGCACCCAGTCCCATTTCACATTTTCCGTTGTTTTGCTCTTTACATGCTGATTAGAAATATAAGCAACTTCCGCATCTCTTACCCACTTTTTATCATCGGTAGTAGTTGCCCTGTAATTGTTTAAATCAGCATCCGGCAGATCAGGATCCGCTTTATAGAAAAACTCTTCACTTCCAAGCCCTTCCCACTGACTTCTGTAGTCTGTGCTGTAGAAGCATGGCTTGTAACCTTCAAGCTCCTTTTCCTTCTTCATTTCATTGGAGCTTACCGTACCAATCTGATTTCCGTTATCATCATAAACCGGAGACCATATGGTATTTCCCGTAGGCACTTCCACATCTCTGTAAACAGCATAATAAAGGGGAGTTCCATCCTGGGAGGATGCCACGTATCCTAAATCTGTTCCATGGGTATCCGTTAATTTTTTGTATCCATTTACGGTATCCGGAATGGTAAGCAGCCCGCCATCCAGGCTCCTGCTCGCTACATATCCTACTATAACTGCAATCTTATCAGAGCTGTTCAGCCGATTAATATAGGCAAACTGAAACATACCATCTCCGGTTGTATAAATAGGGGTAGCCCCATCAGCCGATATTTGCGGAATACTGGATTCCTCCGGTGTTACTCCGATTTGGATAGCGCCATCATCCGCCTGCACGTTCTGCACTGGAATCGCTGCCACCAAAACTGCCGAAATCATGAACACTGCCGCCATGGTGGCGCATATGGTTCTCCTGATTTTTGCTTTTAATCTCCTGGGTTTTCTTTTCTTTGCCATAATCTTCTCCTTTATTTTACGAAATTCGCTTTGCCACCACAACAAATCTGCCATCCTCCTGCTCATAATCACAGGTGGATAACGTAAGGAG
>CAMWWJ010000155.1 GCA_947177925.1 uncultured Lachnospiraceae bacterium | reverse complement strand
TGTCTTTTTTATTTTAGAATGATATAACAGTTTCGGAAAAATTGGAGGAATAAATTATGAGACTTTCAGGAATTTCATATGTGGCACAAAATAGAAGCGAGGCGGTTTATAAGAATGGGGGAAAACCTGAGGGGCAGAAGGAGTTTAAAAGCTATCTGCATGAAAATATGTTATCAGAAATAGTGGAAAAAGAACCGGTAAAACCATATGAGACCATGGCAAAATTTGAGGAAAGGCTTAACGGGAAAAAAAGCGCGCCTTATTCTTATCTGGCAGATGATTCAGGCATGATAGAATATAACGGGGTTGTCTTTTTCTGTAACAATGAACGTAATACTATCAGTTTAGGTGACGTGAGCAATCCAAAGGAGGTGATTACGATTCCACTGTCAGGAGGAGGATGTCTGCAAGTAAACCGGGACAATATTGATGATCTGTCAAAAGCCATCGGCATGTTCTGTCCGGAGGATATCAACCGGATTTTAAGGGCGCTGTCTAAGGATGCCAAGGCACAGAAGGCTTTGCAGGAAATTGAAGAGGAGAAAGATAAATTTTGTAGTAGTTTAGGTTGATTATTTGGCATAATTCATATGTATAATGACAATGGAAGCTGGAATTGGAAAGTTTTTGAACATTCATAACATAAACTTTGGAAAGTGAAGAGTTTGTGTTATGAAACCCATTAAAAAAGCTGTATTCAAGATGCATGTTTCGGCTAAAATTTATTCATAGTGAATAATAGCCGAAAGAAGATTAGGGATATGAAGTATATAACAAGAAATTTGGAGAATGTAGTAAATCAGGTTACAAGAGAATATCCGGGTGTTTTGGTAACTGGTTCATAGGTGTTTAAATTGATGGGAGGTGTGCAGGAGTCTATGGCTGGAAGAGTGGCAGCACTTTCGCCTACATCCTTGTCTCAGGCAGAAATCTGTGATGGAGAAATGGAACTTTTTACCATTGACTCGTTGAAATTCTTTAGATTTATTACTGCGGTAGTAGCAAGATGCGGGCAGATGCTGAATGTTGCAGACATTACAGGAGATGCAGATATTAATCAGATACAGGCAAAGAATTGGTTGGGGATTTTAGAGACATTGGGGATTATTTTCTATTTGCATCCCTATTCCAATAGCCTGTTAAAACGTTTTGTAAAAACACCGAAGTTGTATTTTTATGATACTAGTTTGCTATCTAACAAAGTGGAGCAGTGCAGAAACCTTGGAGAGTGGTGCGATGAATGGTGCTATCTTGGAAAACTATGTGGTTGCCGAGATTATGAAGACTTACATAAATTGTGGCAAGGAGCCATATCTGTACTATTATCGTGATAAAGATGTCAAGGAGATTGACAGCGTGCCAGAGCATGACGGTGTGCTTAACCCAATTGAGATTAAAAAGACTTCAAATTGTTCCAATATGGCGAAATTGGGAATGAATCCGAAGATACTGCAGTATCTCATGGGGCATTCGGATATATCGGTCACGATGAATGTATACACGCATATCAGTTTTGACAATGCCGAGGAAGAACTGAAAAGGATGGAAGAGTTCAGGAAGGCATAAGCTTGAAATTTTTTTAAGTTGTTGTATCACAACATAAAAATTGTGATATAATATAATAAAAGTGGTGACAAACCGGGTGTTTTATAGTATACTAAATTTGTTTTTTGAGAAAGAGTAGGAGGTGTGCTTATGCAATATATCGGTAGCGAGCTGCAGGATAGAATGAATTTGTTAGGCATTGAGGTTTCTACTTTATCTAAAATGACTTTTATGGATGAAGAGGTTATTGATGATATTATTAATAACAAGTTAGCCTATGAGGATATTGATGAGTTTGACTTGTCTTTAATTTGTAATGCTCTTCATTGCGATGTCCGTTATCTTGTTGATGGTGAAGTGAGAAATAAAGACTTGCTGGTTTCAACAATGAACAGAGGTAAGGACTCTGTAAAATCAAAAAACGTAAAAGCTAAAATTCAAGATTTTATGAATGATTATGCTTTTGTTAATGAGGTACTGTTGGAAGAGGTGTAATTTTAGAGAAAAGAGGTATTCTTTTGACAAGAAATGTTCTTGAAGCAGTTAATAAAGCCAGGGAATTCTTTGAAATAGAAGGCTTCTCTGGCGATTTTTTTGCACAATTGGAAAAAGTTGATTATATAAATAAATATAATCTACTTTTGTTTAAGGAAGATATTGATAAGCTTTCAGGGTTTATCGGATATGGAGCAAATGGTATGGCTGTCATTTGTGTTAATTATAAAAGATCACAAGGACATCAGAATTTTACTCTTGCTCATGAAGTAGGACATTGGTTTCTTCATAAAGGTAAAAGCATTTCTGATGATGATAGTGTACTCGGCTATTCGTCTGATAGGGTGGAGCAGGAAGCAAATGAATTTGCCGGCGAATTGCTGTATCCCGAAGAGTATTTAGTGAGAGACTATTATGTGGCAATTGAACAAGATTTGTTTCTTACTGGAAATAGAGCACAATTCGGAAGATATGTAAACGAATTGTGTCATAAATATTGTTTGAGCTTTGAAATGGTATTGCGTAGATTATTGTATAAAAATAAGCAAGGAAATCAATATAGAAAGGTTAGAAAAGAAATCGAAAAGGCTTTAGGTGGAAAAGTTTCAGAAAGTTTTGACAGAGATTTTTATGCTGTAAATGAAGACTTGCCACAATACCAGAAATTTATGAAGCCTTATAAAGAGTTACAAAAAAAAGTTGATTATCTTGTGGAGAACGGAAAAATCGGAAAAGCTACTGGAGAATCCATAAAACTAAGAAACGGAGCGGAGATAGACTGATGTATTACTTAGTAGATACGAATGTTTTTCTTCATTCTATTTGTGATACGATTTTTGCAGTTGCAGATTTGTGTAAGAAAAACGAAACAGAAATAACAGTTACAGAAACGATTCTTAATGAATTAGAACCAAGATATTATCTAAAGATTGAAGACGGAACGGCAAAAAATGCGTATAATTCTGTATATAACCTTACATATGGAACAATGGGGATGAAAGTAATCCGTATGGTTAAATTAGATGATATACCCGGTGCAAAAGAAGAATTGAAAAAGATACGAAGGAGATTCTATAGTTGGATGAGTGATATCAATTACTTAAATCTTCTTATATCGCAAGGTGTAATTACTGCAGATGATATTAAGAAAAAAAGCTTTAGAAAAAAAGATTTAGGAGAATGTGAGCTGATTGCGATAGCAAAAACAGCAGAGGATGAATATCAAATTGTAACGAATGATAAAGGAAGAGTATTTCTTCATCCGGAACAAAACTTGTTTGATGATTATGCATCTGATATAGGATTAACTGTTTTGAGCAGCGAAGAGTGGTTGAATAAAATTGGCTATGAAGCTAAATAAGTGTGGTCCCCTCCTATATAAAAACCCAAACGGTTACACATCTTTTAATTTACAATTTTGCACAGAAGGATTTTTATGCTACATTAATTATCTAGCAAACAAAGATAGGCAAACGGAAGGAGTATTGTATTTGAAGAGAGAGAACCCCTTTACATAAAAGGTATTTGAGTCCATTATAGCCATTGTTTTGGTCTTAAGCATTACCATTGCGCCCCTGACTCCAGGGACGCTTGTTTTATTTTTATTCGGCACCCTGATGCTGATTTTCGGCATGGGCTTTTTTATCCTTTATATGAGGAATAAACTAATATATCTATATTTGTGTTTTCGGAAGAGCAGTACAGAAACCAAATGTATCGTGCAATTCATCCGTTAGCTCTGTTCTGGTATAGACCGTCTAGTATCCCTTTCCCTTCCATTTCTTTTTTACTTTTGGCATAAGCCAGTCAGGACAGGCAGGCATTCCCTTTGCTGGAACTGGCCCTTTTATATTCAGTTTTCTCTTTCCTGAATTGCCTTCCAGCTTCTTTACTGCTGTAGGCTTTGGCTTTCTTCCAGCCATCGGAATTCCTTTTATTTTTTATATAATAAAAGCACCCACCATTTCTGATAGATGCTCTCACATTTCACTATTTTGTTCTCATCATATTTGTAAACTTTCCGCATATTTGAATTAATCACATCCCCTGGCGCAGTCTCAATATGTGCCTGCTCCTTATGCATAAAAGAAATAATCTCATTTTTGCTCATTGTAAGCAAGACAAAAAGTCTTCGATACCCCGTATTCCATTTCGCGATTTCACACGTAAGCCCCATCCGCCGTTCTATGGAAGATGATCCAGCAGAGATTTCGCCCCCTACCTCGTCCTCTCGGGAGCTCTGTTATCCCTCCTGCCGAAAAAATAAAATTAGTTCAATGGATTGAAATCAACCACGATTGGATATTAAACTCTGTTCTATTTTTTATTATTTTACGTAGTATGTTACATTATGTGAAATTTATGTGGATTTTTCGGAGTGCGCAAAAGTCTCTAAAACACGGCAAATTACGGTAACTAAGGAGGATAATTATGATTTCGTATGCAACGAAAAGTTGCATGAAAAAAATCAAATGTATACAACTGTTGGTGGCGCAACTAAGGCTTTCTCATTATGGTTGTCACATAGCCAACAACCCCGCTGCAAGCAACGGAGTTGTTGACCCTCGCGGCATTCGCCAAGCCATGAAACATGGCTTTATGCTCGTGCAAGCACGACACAAAGTCATGTTTCATGGTTAGGCTCATTGCCCGCAGGAATAAAAAGAAAGGTGGTTGTATCATGGACAAACAAACAGTCATATCGGCAAAGCATTTAAAAAAAGCTTTTGGCAAAGGTGAAAGTATTCAGGTCATTTATTCAGACCTGAATATTGACATTTATAAGGGAGATTTTACTGTCATCATGGGTTCATCGGGGGCAGGCAAATCTACCCTGATGTATTCCCTCTCAGGGATGGATAAGCCGGACGGTGGGGAGATTCACTTTGACGGAACGGACATCACGAAACTAAACAATGACAGGTTAGCTGTGTTTCGGCGGAAGCAGTGTGGATTCGTATTCCAACAGATTTATCTGATTGATAAGATGAACCTTATGGATAATGTCATTACAGCAGGGGTACTGACAAGCAAAGACAGGGAAGACATCAAAACCCGCGCAAAGGAGCTGTTTTCACTGGTGAATATTCCTGAAAAAACCTGGAGAAAAACATCTTCCCAGATTTCAGGAGGCGAAGCACAAAGGGCAGGCATTGTCAGGGCAGTGATTAACAGTCCAAACGTACTTTTTGCGGATGAGCCGACAGGTGCGTTAAATTCTGCAAATTCGGGGGCAGTCCTTGATGTGTTTACTTCACTTCATCAAAAAGGGCAGAGCATCGTCATGGTTACGCACGACAAAAAATCAGCCCTGCGGGGAAATCGTATCATTTACATTAAAGATGGAAAAATTTTCGGCGAGTGTGATCTGGAGGAATTTGAGCAGGACAATACTGAAAGAACTGAAAAACTTGATAAATTCATCAAAGAAATGGGGTGGTAATATTGAAGAAAATATCCACGCTTACCCTGTATAATTTGAATAAAGCAAAGGGACAATATATATCCTTTGGGGTGTTTATCTGCCTGACCGCATTTATTATAAATATTGCTCTTGTGCTTGCTTTTCAAACATTTAATGCTTATGACAGCCTGTTTGATAAGCTGGCTGCAGCGGATATCAATTTTATCATTCCACAAATTCAGGATAATAAAGATCTGCATACAGAAGTGGAAGAAATTGATGGAGTATCATTTGTTGAAAAGCATGGCGGGGTGTTTACACCGGTAACGGTTTGTGAATTTGCAGGTTCTGATTTTGACATGAATACTGTTTTTTACAATCTTGATGAGGAAAGAAAACTGAATCTGCTTGATGTTACGGAATATTCCGAAAAGAGTGACAGTTCTGTTTATATTCCCATGTATATGAAGGAATTAGGCGGTTTTGCTGAAGGCGCCAGTATTGCCTACTCCATAGATGGTAAGGAGCATACTTATGATATTGGTGGAATCGTATTGGAAATGCAGTATGGAAATTACGGTACCGGGCTGATTGGCGGATATTTTCCGGGAGCTGTCTATGAAGACTTTGTGCATGAATATAGTGAGCATGTCATTACAGAATATTCCTTAAAAACAACCAGCATTGCTGATCTAAGCGAAATGAAAAATACAATCTCTGAAATTTTAAGAGAAAAAGGGATTGCATTATTAAATATCAATGACAGGGACACCTCAAAGCAGACCAGAACGATGGTCTGTACCCTGCTTATCGTTATATTTTTGGCGCTTGCGGCTATTATACTTGTAGTGAGTATTTTCCTCAGTAACTTTCGGATACGAAGCGCAATTGAAGATGAACTGGCACAGATGGGAGTATTAAAAGCGATTGGCTATACAAGCCATATGATTATTGCTTCAGCAGTTATGCCCTACATACTTGTAGGCATTGCTTCCACGGTAATTGGAATCGCCTTGTCTTATGCAGTCCTGCCTTTCGTAGCAGGTATTTTAGCAATCCAATCAGGATTTTCTTATACGCCCGATTTTGATATAATGGCTTTATTTATTGTAATACTGACACTGACATGCGCAATATCAATTTTTTCCTATCTTTCAGCAGGGAAAATACATAGATTAGAGCCGATCAATGCCATAAGAGGTATCACCGGAGACGAATCGGCAGGACAAAATATATTATTATTTATTGTCTCATTTGGTATCATGGTGCTGCTGTCCTTCGCGGGAACACTTCTATACAATGTAAGTGTCAAGCCGGACAATTTTATGAATACACTTTCAGAAGAATTACCGTCTGTTATTTTTACGGCAGAGGATGAAAAAATGACGGAGCTTAAGGGGCTTCTTGAAAATGACAGTCGTGTAAGGCTTTTTATGGAATATGCTTCCGTACCTGTCAGTTATGAGAACGGAAGTCTTACAGCCTTTGTGTGTGAAGATTTTTCAAAAGCAACAAATGATATATGCTATGAAGGACATAGTCCTGTGAAAGATAATGAAATCGCAGTGGGTAATGCAATTTCAGATGAGTTTCCTATCGGTAATAAAATAGAGCTGACAGTTGGTGATAAATCAACGGATTATATTGTAACCGGCTATATTCAAAGTGTGAATAATGCAGGATCGGTATGTCAGCTGACAAGTGAAGGATACGAAAAAATCGGCGATGCAGCAAATTCCGTCAATGTTTACTTATATGATAAAAATGCCGATGTGTTTATAACTGAGTACGAAGAAAGCCATGATGCAGTCATTAAATCATCAGTAAATTTTGAGCAGATGAGTGAAAATGGCAGAATGATGTATACTGGTATTGTCTCTGCGATCGTGGTAATTCTGTTTGTAATTTCCGTTCTGATGGTGCTGCTTGTGATGTATGTACTCATAAATTCAATGATCAGCAGACGCAGGCAGGAATTCGGTATCTATAAAGCGATTGGATACACAAACAGGCAGCTTACGGTTAAGACAGCGCTTAGCTTTATACCCGTTGTGGCTGTGGCGTCAATCATTTCGGTGATAGCCGGGCTGTGGTATCTTCCCGCAATCAACAAAATTATTTTTTCCCTGATTGGGGCTGTAAAAAATCATTTTGAAGTATCTGTCTGGATATTGATTGTATTTGCCATGATATTTACTGCCGTGGCATTTGTAATCAGCGTACTTCTTTCAGCGCCAATCAAAAAAATTACTGCATATTCACTTTTAAAAGAATAAAATGTACATTGAAGAAGGAGAAGAACAAATATGAATTTTTCTGAAAAATTAAAGGAAATACGAAAAAAAGAAGGCATCTCACAGGAAC